>JASFLR010000009.1:0-14891 GCA_050117995.1 Anaerolineae bacterium | reverse complement strand
TCAGGCTACGTAGGCAACTTTAAGGTGCGCGTCAGGAAAAAGGCGCGCTATGTGGACCAGGACGAGTGTACCGCCTGCGGGGACTGTGTCGAGGCATGCCCCGTGGTTGTGCCAGATGCCTTCCAAATAGGCCTGGGTAGCCGCAAGGCCATCCACATCCCCTTCCCGCAGGCCGTACCTTCGGCCTACATTATCATGGCAGACGAGTGCCTGGGACAGAACCCTATCGCCTGTGGCAAGTGTATTGAAGCCTGCGAGAAAAACTGTATCAGTTTTGACATGCAGGACGAGCTCCTGGACCTCGAGGTGGGGACGATCATCGTTGCCACGGGCATGGACGTGTACGATCCAACCGCACTGGACGAATACGGCTATACACGGTTCCCCAATGTTGTCACCAGCATGGAGTTCGAGCGTCTGGTCTCCACCGGCGGCCCGCTCGCGGGCCATTTTGGACGGCCCAGCGACATGGAGCGGCCCCGGCGCATTGGATTTGTACAGTGCGTCGGCTCCCGCACCCTCGATCCCGAGCGGGGCAATCCCTATTGCTCCAATATCTGCTGCATGAACACCATCAAGGAGGCCCAATACCTCAAGGACAATTATCCGGATACCGATATCACCGTCTTCTACATGGACCTGAGAGCCTTTGGCAAGGGATTCGAGGAACTGCTCATGCGCAGCAAGAGCAACGGCGTGCGCTACGTCCGCGGATTGCCAGGCGAGGTGCGCCAGGATCCCACCAACGCGAATCTTCGCGTCGTGGTCGAGAACACAACGGCAAGCCGGCTGGAGAATCACGAATTTGATATGCTGGTGCTCGCCGTTGGGGCCACCCCCGCCACAGACACCGAGATGGTCCGGCAATTGGTGAGCCTGTCCAAGTCGTCCAGTGGGTTCCTCAAGGAAGCCCATGCCAAGCTCCGTCCCGTGGATACTCCAACCAAAGGCGTATACATCGCTGGAGCAGCTGAGAGTCCCAAGGACGTGCGCGAGAGTGTGACACAAGCCTCCGCTGCTGCTTCGCACGCTTCTATCCTGCTGAACAAGTCCCGGTTCGCCGTAGAAGCCATCACCGCCATTGTGGATGAGGATCTGTGCAAGATGTGTGGTCAGTGCGCAGCAGTCTGCCCCTTTGGCGCAATACAGTGGGAGAAGAGACAAGTAGCCCGCGTGACCAGCGCAGCCTGCGCCGGATGCGGCACCTGCGCAGGAGAATGCAAATTCGGCGCCATTGAAATGCGCCACTTCTCCGATCAGGCCATCTACGCCCAGATCGACGCCATCGTGGACGAGCGCCCCATGGACAAGATCGTCACCTTTGCCTGCAACTGGTGCTCCTACGCGGGGGCTGATACAGCTGGCGTGAGTCGCATGGCCTACCCTCCTAATGCGCGTATCATCCGCACCATGTGCTCGGGCCGGGTGAGCCCCGAGTTTGTGTGGTATGCCTTCAAAAAGGGAGCGCCCGTAGTTCTAGTCTCTGGATGCCACTATGCCGACTGTCATTACATTGACGCTAATCGCAGCACAACCCGGCGCATGGATGGTCTGTGGGATGGCCTGGAAAAGGCCGGGGTGCGTCCTGAACGCCTGCAGCTAGAGTGGTGTTCTGCAGCCGAGGGCGCGCGCTGGCAGACCATTATGCACGAGGTAGAGAAAAAGCGACAGCAGGTCACGACGGAAGAAGTCGAACACGCACGAGAGACCTTGGCCAGGGCCCGCGTGCCCAGCCCGCGCAATCCCCGACCGGGCGATGAGAACCAGGATGCTGGCTTTAGGTGCCTGCGCTGTGGTCATGAGTGGACCGGATTCTTCAGCCGCAACGCCGAACGTACCTGTCCTCAGTGCCGTTCGAACAGCGTGCGGTGGCTGCGGCAATATAGCCAAAAGATAGTCAGATAATCCATACCGGGTCCATCCCCAAGCCTGGGGGCCGTTCTGGGCTCTCTGTCAACACCCGTGCGGGGTGTTGACCTTCTTCGAGATTTGTGGTATATTCCGGCACCAACAGAAAACCTGGGATGGCCCAGATCAGTACTGAGGTATGAGCAACATGAAAACCACAGCCACTCAGAGTCAAGTCGAAATCGAAAGACTTGAACGCTCGCGTAGCGAGATACTGGAAGATATGCAACACCTCCGCGTCGACCTGCGCAATATGGCAGAGCCTTCAGCTGACGAGGCAGATTTGGACGCGTACGAGCGGGAGAAGACACTGGCGCTTATCCAGACGCTGGAACGCAAGGTCGACTCCATCGACCACGCATTGCGGCTGGCCCGTAACGGGACCTATGGGACCTGCGAGAGCTGCGGCGAGCGCATCGATCCTGCGCGCCTGGAGATCCTACCCGAAGCAACCCTCTGCCTCAATTGCCAGCGTCAGAAGGAGCGGCGGAGCAAACGTCGGCGATTCTAGCAGCCGCCCATAATCACCCGCTACTTGTCATACGCGGATTTTCCTTTGACAAACCATTTTCCGTGTGCTATAATTCTGTAGCTCTTGAGTGAGGCGGGGTTTCGGGGTCGAAACCGGCCAGTATAATTGCGCATGTTACAGGGAAAAGCTCAGTACACGCCAGGCTCATCTGCCTGGCGTTTGTTTGGAACGCGCTGATCTCGAGGCTCGCACCTCTGGTAGCCTCCTCAGAAGCTCACAGAAAGGTCGCTTAGCACGGATCAACAATAGATAGGGGGACTCTAATGGCAGAGAGAAAGATGGTCACCATAGATGGCAACGAGGCTGCAGCCTATGTGGCGCACAAGATCAATGAAGTCATTGCCATCTACCCAATTACGCCCTCCAGCGCAATGGGCGAGCATGCAGACGCCTATTCGGCTCAAGGGCAAACCAATATCTGGGGCACCGTGCCCCTTGTCGTTGAGATGCAGGCGGAAGGAGGCGCCGCGGGTGCGGTCCACGGCGCGCTGCAGACGGGCGCCCTGACGACTACCTTCACGGCATCTCAGGGCTTGCTCTTGATGATCCCAAACATGTACAAGATCGCTGGCGAGCTTACGCCTGCAGTCTTTCATGTCTCTGCACGCAGCATCGCCTGCCAGGCGCTCTCCATCTTTGGCGATCACAGCGATGTCATGGCTGTCCGCGCCACCGGATGGGCGCTCCTGTCCAGCAACTCGCCTCAGGAGATCATGGATTTTGCCCTCATCTCACAGGCCGCCTCAATGGAGAGCAGGGTACCCTTTGTCCACTTCTTCGACGGCTTCCGCACCAGCTCCGAGATCAACAAGGTTGAGCAGCTGACCAAGGGCGATATGCGAGGCATGATCGATGACGAGTTGTTGATGGCACACCGTGCCCGAGGATTCAGCCCAGAGCGTCCCTTCATCAGGGGCACGGCCCAGAACCCCGACGTGTTCTTCCAAGCGCGAGAGACGGTCAATCCCTTCTACCTGAAGACCCCTGCCATTGTTCAGAATGCTATGGACAAGTTCGCCGGGATCGTTGGCCGCCAATATCACCTCTTCGACTATGTGGGAGCACCCGATGCCGACCGCGTGATCGTCATGATGGGATCTGGCGCCGAAGTGGCTCAGGACACCGTCGAGTACATGGTAAACGAGGGCGAAAAGGTCGGGTTGATCAAGGTTCGCCTCTACCGCCCATTCAGCATTGAGCATTTCATCGGCGCTTTGCCAGAGACTGCCAAGATCGTCACTGCCCTCGACCGGACCAAGGAACCAGGCTCCGCTGGCGAGCCACTCTACCAGGACTGTGTGACCGCATTCGCCGAGACAGGTAGCGATATCAAGATCATCGGCGGTCGCTATGGTCTGTCCAGCAAAGAGTTCACGCCAGCCATGGTCAAGGGTCTCTTTGACGAGATGAACGAATCCAAGCCCAAGAACCATTTCACCGTGGGCATCCACGACGATGTCACCCACACCAGCATCGCCTACGACCCGTCCTGGAACATCGAGCCGGACGATGTCGTGCGTGCCATGTTCTACGGACTCGGTTCCGACGGCACCGTCAGCGCCAACAAGAACAGCATCAAGATCATTGGCGAGGACACGCCCAACTATGCCCAGGGCTACTTCCAATACGACTCCAAAAAAGCCGGCGCGGTGACTGTATCGCACTTGCGCTTCGGCCCCCGCCCCATCCGCCAGACCTGTCTCATCACCTCGGCGAACTTTATCGCCTGCCACCAGTTCATGTTCCTCGAAAAGTTCGACATGCTGGAGAATGCAGCGCAGGGTGCCACCTTCCTGTTGAACGCACCCTACGGCCCCAACGAGGTATGGGATCATCTGCCCCGCGAGGTCCAGGAGCAGATCATCGCCAAGGACCTCGAGTTCTACGTCATCGACGCCTATCGAGTCGCCAGGGAAACTGGCATGGGCGTGCGGATCAACACCATCATGCAGACCGCCTTCTTTGCCCTATCGGGCGTGCTGCCCAGGGACGAGGCCATCGCCGCCATCAAAAATGCCATCAAAAAGACCTACGGCAAGCGCGGCGAAGCTGTGGTTCAGAAGAACTATGCAGCGGTCGATATGACCATCGCCAACCTGTTCCGCGTTGAGGTCATGGATGAGGTCACGAGCACCATCGAAATGCCGCCCGTTGTCCCGCCCGAGGCTCCCGAGTTTGTGCAGAATGTAACGGCTACTATCATGGCCCGGAAGGGTGACACACTGCCCGTATCGGCACTGCCTATAGACGGTACCTATCCCTCGGCTACCACCCAGTGGGAAAAGCGAAACATCGCGCTCGAAATCCCAGTCTGGGAGCCAGACCTTTGCATCCAGTGTGCCAAGTGTGCACTTGCTTGCCCACACGCCACCATCCGCTTCAAAATCTACGATGAGGGAGTCTTGGAGAATGCTCCCGAAACCTTCAAGTCAGCCAAAGCGCGAGGTAGGGAATTCTCGGGTATGATGGCAAGCATCCAGGTCGCCCCAGAGGACTGCACTGGCTGTGGCTTGTGCGTCAGCGCCTGCCCGGTCAAGGACAAGTCCGAGCCGAAGCGCAAAGCCATTAACATGGCGCCGCAGATGCCCCTCCGCCTTCAAGAAAGGGAGAACTATGAATTCTTCCTGAACATCCCCGAGTTCGATCGCACGCAGGCCAAGACCAATACGGTCAAGGGATCCCAATTGCTCACGCCCCTGTTCGAGTACTCTGGCGCCTGCGCGGGCTGTGGCGAAACACCATATGTCAAGCTTCTTAGCCAGCTCTTTGGCGATAGAGCCCTCATAGCCAATGCCACGGGCTGCTCTTCGATCTACGGAGGGAACCTGCCCACCACCCCGTGGGCAGTAGATTCCAACGGCCGCGGGCCAACGTGGTCCAACAGCCTGTTCGAGGACAATGCAGAGTTCGGGTTTGGCTTCCGGCTGACTGTCGACAAGCAAACCGAATACGCCGTCGAACTGGTGGGAGCACTCCGCGAGACCCTTGGTGATGAGTTGGCTGACGCGCTGATCAACGCGGAGCAGGTCACCGAGGCAGACATCGCGGCTCAACGCGCCCGAGTTGCCGAACTCAAGGAAAAGATCGCGGGTCTGGACTCACCTAAGGCGTTCCAGCTAAGGAGCCTGGCCGACATGCTGGTCAAACGCTCAGTGTGGATCCTCGGTGGCGATGGCTGGGCATACGATATCGGCTATGGCGGTCTGGATCACGTGCTGGCTTCTGGTCGGAACGTCAATGTTCTCGTGCTTGACACCCAGGTCTACTCGAACACTGGTGGCCAGATGTCCAAGGCCACGCCTCGAGCAGCCGTCGCCAAATTCGCCGCGGCTGGTAAGCCGCTGCCCAAGAAAGATCTGGGCCTGATCGCCACGACCTATGGCAATGTCTACGTGGCCCAGGTAGCCATGGGTGCCAACGACCGGCAGACCGTCCGAGCCTTTGTCGAAGCCGAGTCGTACGACGGCCCCAGCCTCATCATTGCCTACAGCCACTGCATTGCCCACGGCTACAACCTGAGGGATGGTTTCGACCAGCAGCAGCTGGCCGTGGACTCGGGCGCATGGGTGCTTTACCGCTACGATCCGCGCCGCGCCGACCAGAATCTCAACCCCCTGCAGCTCGACTCCAAGGCGCCCAAGGTGCCCTTCAAGGACTATGCCTACAACGAGACGCGATTCAAGATGCTGACCCAGTCTAAACCGGAGCACGCCGAGCGTTTGCTTGCCCTGGCCCAAAAGGACGCCAATGAGCGCTGGCGCATGTACGAGCAGTTGGCCTCTCTGGACTACAGTGCCCAGGAGTGATCTCTCGGACCTCGGAGGTAGCAGGCAAACCTGCGGCCTCCGAGGTTCTAATTGCATCAAAGAAAGGAAGGACCTCTGCTATGGTCGATCTTAGCACAAAGTATATGGGAATGGCCCTCAAGAACCCGCTTGTCCCGTCGGCATCACCCCTGTCGTCGAACGTAGACAACATCAAGCGGATGGAAGATGCTGGCGCCGCCGCCGTCGTACTCCACTCACTGTTCGAGGAACAGATCGAGTTCGATGCCGAGGCCTTGGCCCACTTCTTGGAGCGTGGCACAGAAAGCTATGCTGAAGCGCTAACCTACTTTCCACCGCATGACGAGTTCAGGCGGGAGCCAGACGAGTACGTAGAACTGATCCGGGAAGCCAAAGAGGCGGTCGACATCCCGATCATCCCCAGCCTAAATGGGGTCAGTCTCGGTGGCTGGATAGAGTATGCCAAGCGATTTGAACAAGCTGGCGCCGATGCCATCGAACTAAACGTCTACTTCATCCCCACGAACTTTCACCTCATGAGCTACGATGTCGAGGATCTCTATGTCAAGCTGCTAAAAGAAGTGAAACGGCACGTAAGCATCCCGGTGGCCATGAAGCTGAGCCCCTACTTTAGCGCGATGCCTAACGTAGCCTCCCTGTTGGATGCCGAAGGCGCTGACGCCCTGGTGCTATTCAATCGCTTCTACCAGCCAGACATTGACATCGAGGAGTTGGAGGTGACGCCTAACCTGCAGCTCAGTACCCCTGTCGAGATGCGTCTGCCAATGCGCTGGATCGCCATATTGTACGGGCACGTGGATTGCTCTATGGCTCTAACCAGCGGCATCCACTCGTCCGAGGACATCATAAAGGCAATTATGGTAGGTGCCGATGTGGCCAATGTCTGCTCCGTCCTGCTCAAGCAAGGCATCGAGCATATCCATCCCCTGCTGCAGGGCGTGACCACGTGGATGGACGAGCACGAGTACGAGTCAATCGAGCAGATGAAGGGCAGTATGAGCCACCGGTCTGTGGCAGAGCCGGCAGCCCTTGAACGGGCCAACTACATGAAGGTACTGAACAGCTACAAGTAGATTTCTATCCGGTCCTGTCCGAATATTGTATTGTGAGAGGGTAGCTCTGCTCTGGCAAAGCTACCCTCTGCTCAAACCACCTGGATGACTGGCACTGAAATCGAGAAGCCTCGTCCGTAGAAGTGGTGTTTCTGTGACATCTGCATGCCCATGGAATCCAGTAGACTGAACGATCTGCGTGAGAAGCGACGGGTGGTGCGTCCCCTCTTGTCACCCCACGATCCTGTTGACGCGCTGGCGAGCTACTACGCCCTATGGCACGATCCCAAGCGGACCGACCTCACCATCAGCCACAATGCCCAGGGCAATGCAGATGGCTTTGTTGCCGTCTGCCAAACTGGCGCCGATCTCTTTCGCCCGCTGGTGACCCTCCGCGCCCAAGATACGGACGCCGTCAGCCCCTTACTCAACAAAG
This sequence comes from Anaerolineae bacterium, assembly GCA_050117995.1. Taxonomy (GTDB): domain Bacteria; phylum Chloroflexota; class Anaerolineae; order JAAYZQ01; family JAAYZQ01; genus JBFFCR01. The sequence continues at coordinate 7,157 of JASFLR010000009.1, read as the reverse complement.
CTCTCACGCCTCATCGTCCCTATCACATCACCGTTCCGGTAACGCTGGCGGCTGCAGTGCGTGACTGCATGGAACTCCGGGAATCCACGTTGCTGAGCGTCTACCAGCTGGAACCGGCTCGTTTTCAACGCATCATTAACGTGTTGGTCCAGCAGGTCAGGGGCGCCGATGGTACGCCGCGCTTCCAGATCGAGAGCCAGGGAAAGGTGGCAGCCATCTCCGGTACCAACTGGCGCTCGCCCACCTTTGCTGAAGTCTTTGTGGTTGTCGATCCCGGGAGTCGACACCGCGGCTGGGGCAAGTCCGTTGCTTCGGCCTGCACCTCGGCCCTCCTAGAGGACCGGTTGCGGCCCCTCTACTTCGTGGCAGAGGGAAACAGGCAGTCAGTACGCATTGCAGAGGAATTGGGCTACCTGGACACCGGACTCCGCGAGGTCGCTGCCGAGGGCCGTCTCAAATAGAAAAGCCCCTCTCCTGTCTGACTCCAAGTCAGTAGGGAGATGGGTTGGGGTAAGGGCACAGGCCTAGCCGTCTTTCGCCACATCCAACGTAGATCCGTCCGGCCTGGCTATACGATCGCCCTCCATACGCAACGACACCACCTGCGATACGCTATCATCCCCCATCGAGACTCCATAGATCGTATCGGCCGCCTGGATGGTGCCCCGGTTGTGGGTGATCACAATGAACTGCGTCCGCTCGCTCAACGCTTCCAATGCCGCACGGAAGCGTTTCACGTTTGCCTCGTCGAGCATCGCATCCACCTCGTCGAGGACACAGAACGGCGGTGGACTGGCTTCCAACAGCGCAAAAATCAGGGCCACAGCAGTCAAGGACCGCTCCCCGCCCGATAGAAGAGCCAGCGTCTGTTGTCTCTTCCCGGGCGGACGCGCGACGACTTCGACCCCTGTCTGGCTAATATTGTCTGGATCCGTCAACACCAGGCGCGCTGTACCACCCCCAAAGAGCTGTGTAAAGTTCTCCCTAAACCGCTCTGCTACAGCCTCAAACGTCTCCGAAAACTCCAGACGCATCACCTCGTCCAGCTCTGTGATCACTTCCCGTAGGCTATGAGCGGCCTCCTCTAGGTCGGCAGCCTGAGTGGTGAGAAAGGTGTGACGATCCAGAACCTCGGCAAACTCCTCCGGCGCGCTTGGATTGACCGCACCCATTCTTCGCAGCTGCGCCTTTATCTGATGGATCTCCTCACCCAGCCCATCTGGCAATCGCTCGACGATCGGCAGTGAGGACACCATCTCCCCAAGAGGAAGCGGAGGCTGTTCTGGCATCCCCTCGGTGGGCTCCATCTCCACCAGACCAAAGTCATCCATAATCTGCCGGCGAACCCGCTCCAGGCGATCCTCCTGCCGGTTGTGTGCTACCAGGGCCTCCGAATAGCTGTTCTCAGCTGCTCGCAGCAGCGTGCGTAACGATCCTTCCTCCCGCTCCAGGGACTCGCGCTCTTCTTCCAGGAACGATTCCTCTTCCTCGGCTGGATCGATCTTGTGGCTCAAGGACGACAACCAACCCTCGATCACTTTCCGTTCCGAGACCTGGCTCGCGATCTGCTTGGATAAGGCCGATTGCTCCTCATCGAGCTCGGAGATTCGCTGTTGCTTTGATTCAATCTGCGCTTGCAGCCGGGTCTGCCCCTCACCCAGGGAGACCTGTGCTGCTTGGAGTTGCTCCCACCGTCCCCGAGCAATAGCAGCAGCGGACCGCGCCTCCGACAGGCGCTGGTAGAGTACCTCACCTCGAAGCGAATCGAGTTGTGCCTGCGCCGCCGCGACTTGGTCATCAGCAACGCTCTTCTCCGCAGCTAGCCCGTCCAGATCCGCCCGCAGCGACTCTTCGGTTGCACCAAGGCGGGCCCTTTCCTCATCCAACTGCGAGAGTAACCCCTGTCTCCAGGCAACCTGCCGCTGGACCTCCTCTGCATCTCGCTCTAGGTCTCGCCGGTGACCCTCTGCCTGGATCACGGCCTTCTCTTGCTCGCGCAGCCGCCTGTCAACTGAAGCCAATTGAGCACGCGCCTGGTCCTCGCTCGAGACCGCCTGCTCCATCGCGGCTTGCAACTCCTCAACAGCGCCCTCAGCCGCAGCCAGCCGCTCGGGCAGTTCGCGCCACTCTCGCTCGCGAGCCAGAACCCGACCTTGCGCCTGGCTCTTCCCTCGCCCCCCAGTGACCGAGCCGCTGGACCTCAACACCTCACCGACCAGAGTCACGATCTGAAAGCCACCTTTCAGCCGGTCAAAGGTCCGGCGTGCAGCCTTCAAGTCTTGCGCCACAATCGTCCTGCCCAGCAGCATCTCGACCACTGGGGCCAGCCGCTCTTCGGCGGCAACCAGATCGGCGCCAACCCCCACCAGCGACTCATCAGCCGGCAGATCCAGGCGCGCCGCGGGACGAACTGTTCCCAACGGCAGGAAGGTAGCCCGGCCCTGCTCGCCCTCACGCAAAAAGGCGATAGCTCTCTCTGCATCAGACCACGATTCCACCACCACGTCTTGCAGGTGTCCGCCCAGGGCCACCTCGATGGCGACTTCGTACTCTGCCGGCACCTGCAGCAACTGGGCAACTGTGCCCTCAATCCCGGACAAACTGCTGCCCTTCCGATGTCTGCCGATAGCTGCTGCCCGAAGCACTGCACGAACACCAGAATGCAACCCCTCTCCCTCTTCACGCTGGCGACTCAGCAACTCGAAACGCGCCTGCAAACGCTCTCGGTTTCGCTGCAATTCAGCTTGATCGGCACGCAGCCGCGCCTGGTGCTCCTGGAGCTCCTCCAGAGATGACGTTAGCCGAGTAACCTCGGTGTCCAGTGCCTCTCCCTGCGATCGCAGACTCGCTTGCTCACCCTCGACAGCTCTGATCTGGGTACGCAACCCGCTAGCACGGACCTCCAGTTCGACGATCACGGACTGTTGCTTGGAGCGTTCCGCCGCCAGGGTCGCCCGCCGGTCATCTAGCTGTTCCAGGCGGCTCTGACGCTCGGTCGCTTGCGCCACCAGGTCAAGAGCATGTCCCTGCGATACCGTTACCTTCCGGGCTAGCGCCTCCCGCTGATCCTCGTGGGCATCGAGCGCTGCTTGGGCCTCGGCGACCAGCGACTCCTTTTCACTAAACACCTTGTAGGCAGCATCTGTGTCCTTCTGGACAGCCTCGATCCGCTCAGCTCCAGCCTTGGCCTGCAGCCTCAATTGTGCCAGCTCAGCCTCGATTTCGTCCTGCTGCCGTCGGATCAAGCGTTGGCGTTCCTGCCACACCGCGAGGTTGCGCTGCACCTCCTCCATCTGCCGGTGGAGCTGCCCGCTTTCCTTGCGCCACGCTGCCAGGTGCTCGCGTAGCTGAGCCTGCCTCGTGCGAACTTCCGCCACACGCCCATCCAGGGCATCCAGCGCCTCTCGCTGGCGACTCACGCGATCTTTGCGACGATTCAATGCATCACGCGTACGGCGCAGGTTGCGCTGCTCATCCCGCCAGCGGAATCCGTACCAGGTCCGCAGTAATCCCTGCAATTCGTTAGTGAGCATCTTGTGATGCCCCGCCCGCTCAGCCTCCCGCTCCAGACGGCGCAGTCGCGGTGCTATCTCGTTGATGATATCGTTCACGCGCAACAGGTTCGCGCGCGTCTCCTCCAAACGCGAGAGCGCTTCAGCCCTCTTCGCCTGATAGAGCGTGATGCCAGCTGCCTCTTCAAACAGGGCTCGCCTATCATCAGGGCGCAGGCTCAACACCGCGTCCACGAGACCCTGCCCCACGACAGTATAGGTGCGTCGCGCCAGCCCCGATTTGGCCAATAGCTCATTGATATCGCGCAGCCGTACGCGGCTACCGTTCAGCAGGTATTCGTTCTCGCCAGACCGGAACGCTCGCCTGGTGATCTGCACTTCAGAGAACTCGACAGGAAGCCAACCATCGCTGTTGTCCAGGGTAAGCGAAGCTGAAGCCATCCCCAGGCGCGCGCGTTGTGCGCTGCCAGAGAAGATCATATCCTCCGTGCGTTTGCCCCGCAGCGTTCGATAGCTTTGCTCCCCCAGCACCCACCGGATAGAGTCGGCAATATTGCTCTTGCCACTCCCGTTGGGCCCCACCACAGCCGTAATACCACCGTCGAAAAGAAACTCGGTACGGGAGGCAAAGGTCTTGTAGCCCTGCATTTCAAGGTGTTTCAGTCGCATTTAGTCGCCCACAAACGAAAATCGGCCCTCTGGGCCTTGGGTTCCAGTACAGGCCCGCTCTGGCAGTTGCCTGCCGGGCCCAGGGATTAACTTGACAGACCGGCTGGCGCCCGTATAGTAAACCAGGCAGGCCGAAATGTCAAAACCGTTTGCGCACGTTAAATCAGGATTCCCATCCTGCTACCGCCTGAATGCAATCTATCAGTAAAAGGGAGACACGGCCTGAAAAGAGGCAGAAGCAGTCTGTTTAGGGGATGAGCAACACACCTGAGATCATGTGACTATCCTCTCAGGGCAGCCACTGGGGGAGAACCCCCTCTTCCGCAACCAATACTGGCTTCCGCTCAACGAGATCAAACACCCAGACTGACACGGCGGGCACTGCTTGGATGCCCTCCGAGAGATCGATGCGGGCGTAGGCAAGGGCTGCGCCATCAGCTCGCCAGGTCAGCGCGTAAAAGTCGCCCATCGGCTCGTCCAGCAGCCAATATGCCTCACTGCCGTCCGGTCGCACCAGCCAGATCTGGCGGCCCGGAGTCCAGGCATCCTGACCCAGGAACTGCCGTAGAAACGCGATCCAACCACCACCTGGCGACCAGGCGGGCCCCACATCCTTCACCAGGCCCTCATCCCCGCTGATATCCAGCAGCTCGCCCGGCTCAAGGTTGATCCTGACCAGGCGCACTACCAGCAGCTCATCCTCGAACATCAGCTCTGGAACGATCAGCGCTGTGCCGTCAGGTGACCAGACGGGTGTGGCCCCCCATTCGTTGCCATATTGCTGCAACTCGCCCGTGACCAGATCGAGCACCTCGATTCCGGGCAGCATGGGGCTGACGTATGCCAGGCGCTCGCCCTCAGGCGACCATGCCGGCGAGTGGAGTGCGACGTCATAGTCAAAGAGCGGGCGCTCCTCTCCCTCCTCGACATCCAACAGCCAGATCCGTCCTGCCTGGGCATCGAGATTTGGCGCATCAGCCCAGACGTCGCGGCGCTCGTACGCCAATATCGTACCATTGGGCGACCAGGCAGGATTCAGGCAGGCAACCTCGGGACAGGGAAGGAGCATCCGCTGATCCCCGCCATCCCGGTCCATGCTCCACAGATCGCTGCCGCCATCCTCGCGCAGCACACTGTAGACAATCTCCGCCCCCTCTGGATGGACCGCATAGTCCCACACACCGGTCGCATTTTCTGTCAACTGGCGCGGCGCTCCGCCATCGAGCGCCGCCGCAAACAACTGGCGCACCTCCGTGCTCTCATCCACCCAGCCCAGATAGAGTAACTGGGGCGCGCGCGTACGGAAGCTGGCGCGCGTTTCCTCCCTCAGTTCTTTGCCGCGCTCGGTGGTTGCCCCGGCCCGCAGAGTGACGACATAGGTGGTCTCCGGACGGAGGGCGCTGTATGGTCGGAGGGTCAGGGTCTTGCTCTCCCATTCGAACTCGCCCGGGATCTCCGGCTCGACACTGAACCGCTCCTCGACGCTCGTCCGGTCCATCTCCTTGGAGAAGGTAATCCGGATGGGGGCGGTGATGGGCACGTCATCATCGCCGCGCCCCGGAGACAGCGCTGCCACGCGAACGCCCGCCTGGCTGAGCACGGTCGCGACGGCGGCGACTCCCATCAGGAGCAGCGCAACCACCAACCACACGGCACGTTGACTTCTCTTTCTCTTCAGCATGGGGCACAATTCTAGCACGGCGCAAGTCGCGCGTCAAGTCCTTACCCATGCTTCCTGCCCCTGCACCCGCATCTGTAGAGACGCCCGGGCAGGAAATCTCCCCCCCGCCCGTCCCTGCCGCCTCAGAACCGATTCCTGTCCGGCACGCGGGCCCTTGACACTCCCCAATCCTAAGGCTATAATGGATGAGTAAGGGATGTGCAGAGGGCTGTAGAGCTCGCAAGCAATCGTTTGCTGGTGGCTATCGCACGAGTTCACGATTGGTTCCAGGCTAAAAGCCCTGTGCTGTTGGCTCTGAGGTCAATTCGGGACGCAGGGATAGGGGTCGTCGGCGAGCGGTACCGGCAGAAAACATAGAGGCGACACGCATCCGGGAGCATGAGATTGAAGCGTTTCCTGTTGATCAACGGTGGCATTCTGCTTTTTCTTGCCGCTATAGTCGGCATCGTGGCCGCGTGGGCCCATTGCACTCGTGACCCTTCGACCGTGCTCACAAGTCCGTGCGAGCCTCCTTGTTGGTACGGCATTCAGCCAGGCGAGATGACCTCGGTGCGCGTGCTGAGCATCCTGATGGATCTGCCTTCGGTGTTTTCGATTCGCGAGCGAATGCGACGCTACCCGCGCAGCGATGAACTCTTTCACCTTGAGTGGAGGTTTGGACGACCGACCCCCGACACTCTCGGCTACGCATACTTTGACGATGACACTTGCACGGCTGTGTCCATTCTCACCCACGGCTCTCTGACTGTCGCTGACGCCTTCGGAAGGCTCGGGGAGCCGGAGCTGATGTGGATGCACACCGAGAATACCGGGGCTCAAGAGTGGCTTGAAGTGACTTTGCTCGATAGCTCAGTCGGCATTGTGATTGAGGTAGATTTCGACCTTCCGGCTGAAGGCGCAAGCAACCACGTCGAGATACGTGAAGTGTCTCCAGTGTGGCGTGTCACCTACTTCGATCCCGGTCGATTCCAGGACCTACTCGATAGTGAGATTCTCATCAATGAGAGACCGCGGAATCGCCCGGGCGATCTTATGCCCTGGCCTGGGCTTGGTGCGATTTACTATACAAAGGAGCAATCGGAATAGGATCGATCGCAAACTCTCCCGGGCAGGTTGCACGGCATCGTGCTCCTGCATGGTGCATTGACCTTGAAACATGCACAAAATGGCTCAGAGTTGTCCTCTGACTTGAGCGGGCCAATCCGAAACGAAGGCAAAACCTAGTCACGCAGGTCCTCGGGCAATTGCGCCACGATATCCGCGATCTGCTGGTGATGAAATGCCTCGTGAAACCC
>JASFLR010000008.1:0-14921 GCA_050117995.1 Anaerolineae bacterium | reverse complement strand
GGCGGGCCTCGTATAGCGCACGTGGGTACCGCCCATTTATCCGCGAGTCCAGCAGGCGTTGGTGCAACGGAAAAAAGTCGATGAGGATCTGGGCCAGTCCCGGAAAGGCAAAGGCTGAATGCTGAAAGCTGCCATCGCCGTGGATGAGGCGCGCTCCGGCTGCACCCGCACTTTCTGTCTCATCCAGGAATCGGACCATGTTCCTCAGGGCATCATCTACCACACGGGTATCGGGGTTCAAAAAGAGCACGTGGCGTGCTCTGACTGTGTCAGGGAAGCCCATGGCATTCAGGGCCAGGTTGTTGCCTGCAGCAAAGCCTATGTTCTCGTCGTGGGCGATCAGATTCACGGCGGGGAAGCGCTGGCGGACCATCTCGACGCTGCCATCTGTAGAGGCATTGTCCACCACCCACACCTGTCCATCCAGACCGGATCGTTCGAGGCCCGTCAGGGCCGAGCCCAGGCAGTCCGCCAGCAACTCACTTGTGTTGTAGCTGACGGTGATGATTGCGATATCCATGGTTTCTGTCAGGAGGTTACAGACAAGACCCTAGAGCCAAGCTCTGCGGCGGGGACCCCGCTACACGCCAGCAAAGCACGGGCCTAAGGCGTGTCGATATTGAGGTTGACCTGGTCGACATAGTTGTTCTGGGCACTGATCCCCACATACTCGTGGATCAATCCTCCCCAGGCATAGATCTGATCGCGGGGGAATGGCCCTACCATCTCGATGCTGCCAGAGACGGTGCCCCGCTTGCCCGGATCGAGGAAACACTGCTCGTAGCCCTCGACTGTTTCGCAGCGAAGCTCCTCCGGCTTGCCTATGGCCCAGCGGTAGGGAAAGTCGGTGGTCGACACGTCAAAGTTTATGCCGAAACGCCACACGCCTGCCTGTTGGTGGTAGCTTTCCTGCCCCATCTCTACCGCCAGCGTATTGTAGTTCTGATCGGTGCGGTAATGTGTGCCGGAAGGTGGGCCAGAGGTGCGGATGGGCACGCTGCTGTAGTTTTCGATGTAAGTCGTGAACTGAAGCGTCGCGCCCAGCGGCAGGTAGATATCTGTACCCTCCTGGCCGCGTATGGCGCCGCCCCAGTGAATCTCGCCGTTTACCACCTCTGCACGCGGCTTGCCGCCATCCACGATGGTTAGCGTGTCGCTGACCACGACATGGTATCCTGCAAGGTCGCGCGCCTCGGCTACGACGATGTAGGTGCCGTCAGGTGGGGGCTCGGCGCCGCGGTCGACACCGCCGTCATAATCGTAGTAGTGATGGCCTTCCTCGCCCGGCTTTGCTGTGCGTTCCTGTTCCTCCAGTGGATACTGGACATCGGGGTTGTCTGGATCGTAGAGATAGACCTGGACGTTGTCGACGTCCTTGTTCAGAAAGTAGGATACGCCTGTGCGGTCGGACAGGCCGTCCTGGTTCGGCGTGAATGTGGGCAGGGTGACCGTGAACTTGCGCAGCTCGGGCACCACTTCGTCACCACCACCAAGTGTGATCTGGCCGGACACGCTCTCCGACTCGCCATCTTCGGTCGTGGCCTCGATCACCCAGGTGTAGGTGCCATCGGGCAGCACCCAGCTTTCTACCGTTTGCCGCACGTACTCGTTCTCCAGGAGCCATCGTTGGTTGATCGTTCCGCCCCATTGCACGCGATAGTCTCCTGCCGACCGGGGCCTCTCCTTGCGAAAGTAGAACCGCTCGCCGTCCCCATCCTCAAAGAAGATGGAGACTACTGCATTGCGTGACAGCTTGTACGCGATATTGGTTGCATCGTCGGTTCCGTCCGCATTCGGTGAGATCACGTCAGGCTGGACCGAGACGTCGTAGAGCAGAGGGCGCAGGTGGCATCCGCCCAGCACCAGGCCAAGCAACAGTAGTGCCAGCAATATGGAAACGCTTCGCTTTGTCAAAGTGGTTCCCTTCGCATTCACAGTGGCGTAAGTGTACCAAATCGGACCATCCTCGTCAAATCGGCCTGAGGAGCGTGCCTGGTAGTGGTGACATCCGGCTGCTCGGGGCAGGCACCATCGTTCTCGCCGCACGACGCACTGTACAACGATCAGTCTGTCTATGGGGTCTGTTTTCGAGGAGGGGCTGAGTCCCTCTGGTCTCCAGCTAGCCTATGCGTCGGTTCCGTCCGCATTCGGTGAGATCACGTCAGGCTGGCAGCTAGCCGTCCTTCAACTCTGGAAGGGGGGCGCTACACCATGGGCACTTTTTCTCAAGGCGTGATACAACGGCACCGCATGTGGGGCATCTGCGGCGTTCCTCTGGCGCAAGGGGGCCGCCGGCAAGTTGCAGGATCAGTTCAGGGGTGAGTGCCCCGGCTGCTGAAGTTGCCTCGACCTGGCCCATTGCCAGATCATCTGCCTGGGCATCGGACGTCTCAGGCCGGAACCGGCCCAATAGGCCATTGAGCAGGCCCTTCCGTCCGACTGGCCTAGGTGGTGTAGCAGGTCGGGATGCAGGAGCTTGGGTTTTGTCGCCAGTGCCGGGCAGAGGCAGCGTATCCAGAAGCTGATCGAGGTCAACGTCCTCGGGGATCCACTCCATCTCCTCTTCAGCCTCGTCGCTGGGTACTCTGTGCTCCAGGGTGGGGCCGCTTTCCTCCGGCGTGCCGGCAGGCTCAATGGCATAGCCGCAGAAGGCGCAGATGGCTGCTGAGCGAGGTGCTCCCTCCGAGGGGCCCACCGTCATCATCGCTCCGCAGCGAGGACACTCGCGGCGGTCCAAATCACTTGGCAGTGACTGTGCTTCCGGTGGTTCCTCTGGCTGGGCGCTCAGGGAGTCCAGCCAGATTGCTGCCTGCCGGTCGTTCGGATCTATGCGCAGGATCTCGCGGTAGCACCGGGCTTGCTCGGCGGGATCCGCCAGCAAGATTGCCAGCAGGGCCCAAGCGTCCGCGTTATCCGGCTGCCCCTCTAGCAATTCTGCCAGCGCTCTCTTGGCGCCCTCGCGGTCTCCGGCATTGATCTGGTGCCTGATTGGGTCCAGCGGGTTCGCTTCCATACTACTCACTCGCAGATATTGGTTGCTGATTGGGCTGAACTGCACTATTCGACAGCGCCGGCCTGCCGGGGATGCCCATGCCCGGCGCCCCTGGTCAGAATGACAAATGGCATCCCATCAAACGTTCTTTCGAATCTCTGTACGGGCTGAAATCCGGCTTTCTGCCACACCCGCAGTGCGCGCTTGTTAAATTCTGCCACTGTGATGCGGAACTCGGTGGGCGTCATCTCTTGCCGCGCAAGGTGGATGACACCGCTCACGAATCTTGCTCCAAGTCCCTGCCCGGTGAGGTCAGGACGCATCCCCAAGCCAATGTCCAGAGCGGAGTTGTCATAATCGCCACCTGGAACCTGGGCATCTGTGCCGAAGCAGCAGTAGCCGACTAGCGCCCCGTCTCTATCGAGGATGGCGTGGTAGGCATACTCTGGCTTGAGGAAAGCACTGACGAGCTGGTCCGCATCTTCGCGGTCCATGCTGTAGACCTCGTAGGGGGCCTCGTAACGCCAATTCGAGATGGCTCGCGCGGCTGACTCGTCCATGGGGGAGAACTGCAGCGGCGCTAACCTATCCGGTGCTATGTTCATACCCACATTCTCTCCCGGGAGTGGTGTAGTGTGTATCTTTGCTCAGACGGCACGATCGATTCTCTAAGCGGCAAAGCGATGGATCAGCTCACCAATGAAGCGGATTCCCTCGAAATAGTCCTGGAGGTAGATATTCTCGTTGGGCGCGTGCAGGCGGGAATCGGCGTGGGCCACGCCCGCCATCACCGCCGGTGTCTCGCGCGAAAGGGTGTAGAGCGGCCCGCTACCGGGACTGGTGGGGTAGATGATTGGCTCCTCACCATAGGTGGCTTCACAGGCTGCCACGCAGGCTTGCACAAAGGGTGCGTCCAGCGGGCTACGCGCAGGCATCAGGCCCCCCTTGGCTGTGATACTGATATCCTCGAAACCCTGCCGGTCCAGGTGCTCACGCAGTAATTCCACGACTAGATCCGGGGTAAGGTCAGGTACAAGCCGGAAGTCGACTTTGGCCATGGCCTGATTGGGCAGCACAGTCTTGACGCCCTCTTCGATATAGCCTGACCTTAGACCACAGATGGTGCAGGTTGGCTCGTAAAAGTGCTTGACCAGAAGGTCCACGCCGGTGAGGTCCCGGACATATCGTGGGAATCCGAGGCTCTCGCGTTCCTGGTCCTCGTCGAACGGCAGCGAGGCCAGTTGCGCCAACTCGTCCTCGGTTGGCGCTTGCACGTGATCCATAAGACCGTCGACCAGGATGTGGTCAGCCTCGTCTTTCAGGGTATTCAGCGCCCAGACCAATCTCCATGCGGCGTTGGGGATGATGCCTCCCCAAGCTGAATGGAGGTCGCGGGCTGCTGTCTTGGCAGACAGTTCGACATAGCAGATGCCCTTTACACCCAGGGTGAGCACGGTACGCCGGGCTGCATCTTTGTTGCCGGTCTCCCACAGGCAGCCATCGGCTTCAAGCAACTGGGGGTGCGCTTCAGCAAAGGTATCGAGGTGCGGGCTGCCGACCTCTTCTTCACCCTCTATGACGAACTTGATCCGGAGCGGCACCGGCCCGACTGTGGCCTGATAGGCCTCGATGGCCTGCAGGCGGCAGAAAAGATCCCCCTTGTCGTCCGCCACCCCCCGGGCATAAAGGCGCCCATCGCGTACCTCCGGCTCAAAGGGGGACGATTCCCATTCGTCGAGCGGATCGGGTGGCTGGACGTCGTAGTGGTTGTATACCAGCATCGTCTTCTCGCCGCTTCCCAACTCGGCGTATAGCAGCGGCGGGCTGCCGTCGATCTCAAAGCGCTGTACGTGTGCGCCCAGAGAAGCAAGGCGTTGTTCGACAATGCTAGCCGTCTCTTCCAGGCCGATTCCCTGTGCGGCGATGCTCGGCTGGGCACATGCCTCGCAGAGCTCCGCTAGGAACCGGTCCCGGTTTGTGTCTACGTACTCGCCGAATCCTTCCATGGTCTTCTCCGTGAGCAAGTTCTTTGGGGATAGGAACTATCTAGCTCCATTATACGGTGTATTGGCCTTCCCGTCAAGGCTGCCTGCGAGGCCAATCTTGGAGGCCGCCGTTTCGGTTACGCTGTGTCCAGGCTGCACGCCACCAAATCGCCGGCCGGCGCTGATGAAGGTGTGATGATTGTTTCGGGTACGTCCTGTCCACGCTTGAACGGCACTGAAGCACCGGCCGACGCCGGGTCGTCGGTCTGAGGCCTGTCCTGACGGACAGGCGCCAAGCCCGCTGATGGCTCTTGACAAAGCAAATCGGTTATCACTCGAATGCAACTCGTCTGACCGCCGTCATTGTGAGCGAGCGCTTTTTGCGAGCGAAGCAATCTCCTCCTCGGCTTATCAGCCGCTTTCTTTTCGATACTTGGGGATTGCGCCCCTCGCGATCGAGAGGCTGCCGCCCAAAGGCGGGGCGGCTCGCCATGACACGACAAACGCTATGCCCGGATCTATTAGTCGAAGCTCATAAGCGGGCTACTCTGTCTATTTCAAGCGATTTAAGGCGCTTTAGCGTCCTCTGTTCTTTGAGCCCTGGGCTTCAACCCTCGGCGAACGGCACCGACGGAGTCAGGTATTGTTGCCGGATCGCCTTCTTCACCTTCATCAGTCCCTGAGGAGCTTGGCGTGGGTTTCACATCAACCATCCTGGATGCTCCCAATATCCAGGCGGTTTCCGTCTCTCACCCTAGCAGAGCAAGCTAGCCAATGCAAGCGAGTAGACACGAGCGCGGGGTGGGTCCGAGCGGGAGGTCAGCACCACCGGCGCCGAAGCACCCATCACGATGCCCGCCATTTTGGCCGATGCCAGGTACTCCAGGTTCTTTGAGAGGATGTTGCCCGCGTCAAGGTCGGGCACCACCACCACGTCTACGTCACCAGAGACCGGGCTCTTGATGCCCTTGTCTGCCGCCGCCTCTGCCGATATGGCATTGTCGAATGCCAGTGGGCCGTCGACGATGGCGCCCTTGATCTGCCCTCTCTCTGACATCTTGTGCAGACAAGCCGCGTGCACGGTGGATGGAATCTTGGGGTTGATCGTCTCTATCGACGACAGTGCCGCAACCTTGGGCATTTCCACGCCCAGCCTGCGGGCCAAGTCCACCGCATTCTGGGTAATGGCGGCCTTTTCTGGGATGTCAGGATGGATGTTGATCGCCGCGTCGGTGATCAACAGCAACTTGTGATAGGTTGGCACTTCCAGCACAAACACGTGGCTCAGCAGCCGGTCGGTACGCAATCCTGTGCCCTGGCGGAGTATGGCACGGAGCATCTCGTCCGTGTGCAGGTAACCCTTCATCAGCACTTGGGCCTCTCCCTGGCGGACCAAATCGACCGCGGCATCTGCCGCTGCAAGGTTGGTGTTGGTGGCGACGATCTGCTCATCCTCCAGCTCCCAGCCAATGGCCTCTGCCTGCTCCCGGATCTCTGACTCTATGCCCACCAGAAGCGGGATGATCAGCCCCCGCTCCACAGATCTCTGTACTGACTCGAGCACCAGCTTGTGCGCCGCTGCAGCAACGGCTACACGTGTGGGCGGTCCTTCCTGGGCAATCTCAACCAGTTCCTGCAATCGCGTGATCATCATTCTTCCTCCAGGTGGGCCTCTCCCGGACTAGGTGCGAATCCTGCGCAGGGCTCGTGGAAGGCGAGGGTGCAGGTCACCTGCTACAACCCCCATATCTCCCAGATCTGCGCGTGCAAGTTCGCCGGCAAGACCGTGCAGATAAGCGCCCGCCACCGCGGCTTCAAAGGCACCCATCCCCTGAGCGCGGAGCCCGGCTATCGCGCCCGCCAGCACATCGCCACTCCCCGCGGTTGCCAGGGCGGAGTTGGCAAATGGAAGCACAACAATCCGGCCCTCCGGGCTCGCGATAACGGTAAACGCCCCTTTTAGTACCAACACTGCGTTCCAGCGGGCAGCCATGCGCTGCGCTGTTCCCCACCGGTCGGCCTGGACATCGGCCGTGCGGGTATCGCTTCCCATCAGACGCGCCATCTCTCCAGGATGGGGAGTCAGGATTGTGCCGGGTGGCAGCATCTTCCACCAGCCATCAGCTTGCACCAATGCGTTCAAGCCGTCGGCATCTACGACCAGCGGTGGAAACTCGAGTTCCTTCTTCTGTTCCAGTGCCCCACTGGAGACAAAGCCGATGTGTTCCTTGCGTTCGGCGTGCTTCAGGCCGAGAAGGGTGTGGACAAAGGATACAGTCTCCTTCTCCTGTGTCAATCCCGGCCCCAACAAGAGGGCATCGTAGGCGTCAAAGCTGCCGCGCAGCACTGGCACAGCGCCTGCGGCAATGACCCCCATATCATGGGGCAGCAGCAAGTAGGTGGCCTCGGTGAGGCCGGCTGCCACCGCCGGTTGGATTGGCATAGGCAGGGCCATGGTAACCAGGCCGGTGCCCACGCGCTTGGCCCCTGCCCCTGCCAGGGTAGCCGCGCCCACATAGTTGACCGAACCTGCTACGATTAGTGCACGGCCAAAGGTCCCCTTGTGTGCGGACCTGGGCCGGTCCGGCAACCAGGACCTCACTTGCTCAGCAGTTGCCATCTCCACCGGCACGTCGTCGGCCAGTTCCGGCGGGATGCCGATGTTTGCTACGACAAGTTGGCCCACGGCTTCGGCCCCAGGGAAGAGCAGCAGTCCCTCCTTGGGATAGGCAAAGGTCACCGTGATGTCGGCAGGCACCGCCGCCGGATCCAGCGCGCCGGTGTCGCAGTTCAAGCCGGTGGTGCAGTCCACGGCAACGACCAGTGGGGCGGGCGAAACGGCTTTCGAAGGTATGGTCTCTGCCAGTTCCGTGTTTGCGCGGGACTGACGAGTGGCTTCTCGTACTACCGCCAGCAGTTCCTTGAGTGTGCCAACAATCGGGCGGTCGACCCCCACGCCCAGCAGGGCATCAACGATGACGTCTGTTTCTGCCAGCAGCTTGCGCAATGTGCCAAAGCCGCCATCCTCCTCCGACCAGAGCACTGGCAGCTCGTCCTCCTTGACGCGCTCAAAGTTGGCGTCGTGGTCAGCACTCCGTTTCCAAAGATAGCAGGTAACCCTGGCGCCCATCTCGAAGAGATAGTGGGCAGCTACCAGCCCATCGCCTCCGTTGTTGCCCGGGCCTACCAGAATGAGCACCCTCTTGCCCCGGGCACCGATGTGCCGCTGGATCGCCAGTGCAGTGGTGCGTCCGGCATTCTCCATCATCTCTGCAAAGCTCATGCCGCCCTCGTTGGCCTTGTTCTCGAGGTAGCGGCTCTTGTCGACGGTGATGATCTTGATCGGATACATGCATATCTCTCCTTAGCCTGGCCTAACTGGAGTTTCGGGGGCCTCCGGCTGCCCTAGCGGTGCGACGGTAACCGCCGAACGTCAATCCGCTCCCGGGGAGCGGGCCAGTTCTCCCTCCGTCTCGGGTGGCGATGCGGCTCGTATCTCGGCGCCTGCCCAGAGCCAGGCGATCAGCGTGAGTGCCAGCCCGACAATCGTCAGCAGAATCAGCAGGTAGAAGTGCTGGATGGCAGCCGATTCCGACCCGCCTATCGGATCGACAGGGTGACGGATGACGCCGGCTCGTTGTACCAGGATCCAGGGCACGATGCCCATGAGCACGCTGACAATCGCCGTGAAATCGCGGTTCGCCACCAGACGAGCGACGATGAGCAGAACTATCGCCGCCAGCAGCGTCAGTCCGGTGGCCTGCACCCTGGGCTCGTTCCACGCGATGAGCTGGCCCCAGGTCAGGCCGGTCACTGCCATCGAAGAGAGCACAGTAGCTACCCAGATAGTGAGGGCAGCCAGACCCGCTGCCTCTGTGCCGCGATACCACGCCGCGGCGCGCTGCTGCGCTCCCGGCACGAGCGAAGCCAGGAGATGATTAACCACCAGCGACACGAGACCCAGCACGCCCGCAACTGTGAAGGCCAGCAACCCGGACCAGACGAATGCTCCGTGGACAAACACCAGCTTGACCAGGTCGCCAAGCCGTGACTCTGACGGGGCCAACACGACCCAGACCAACAATAGCACCAATAGGGCCACAGCAAGCAGCGGAAGAACCCTGCTCCTCATGACTTCTAGTCTTGTCAAAACGTAAACCCCCCTCGTGGCAGGTTGCCTCTGGCGGACTTTGGATTTAATCGGAGGGACCGTGCCCTGAACTCGTGTCCCCCGTTGGTCCTCGGCAGCAGTCTAACTCAACTTGGCTGATAACACAAACTGGCATGCCAGAAACCCCGGACATCTGCGTAGCAAAAGGCTGTTTCCTCCAGCGGGCCAGGAGTTGGACAGACCGCCCAAAGTAGGGTACAATTCACGCCGATCTCTGGAGGAAGACTGTAATGGAAACGCCTGAAACAACACAACAAGATACAAGCTCGCGCGGTCTGTCGCCCGCATGGATGGCTGGCGGTGCTATCGTCCTGATCGTAGTCGCGCTGCTGGTGTATTCAGTCGCTGCTGGGCCCTCCGAGCCCCCGCTGGTTGGTAGCCCGGTGCCCGATTTCGAGTTTACAGCCCTGGATGGAAGCACGATGAATCTAGGTGCCAACCGGGGCAGTGTGGTCGTCGTCAACTTTTTTGCCAGCTGGTGCGATCCATGCCGCGAGGAGGCTGCTGCCCTTGAGGAGACTTGGCGTGCCTATCAGGGCCAGGATGTGCAATTCTACGGCATCGCGTACAAGGACGCCGATTCCAAGGCCCAAGCCTTCCTGGACGAGTTCGATGTTTCCTATCCATCCACAGTGGACACCAGCAACCGTTCGGCGCGCGAGTATGGCGTGACCGGCGTCCCGGAGACCTTTGTCGTCGACCGGCAGGGGTTGTTGGTGCATCATTTTCTCGGCCCGATCACCCAGGTCCAACTGGCTCAGGAGATAGAGCAAGCGCTGAACCAGTAGCACGCTTCCGAAGAGCGGAATCCGGATGCCACCCTGCCGGGCAGTCTATCCCTCACCCCCAGCAGAGGTAAGCCGTGCTCTCGCCAACTTTCTGATGATTGCGCCGGCTCGCACCGACCTGGAAGATCCGGCGCCAGGCACTGAAAGCGACCGCAATCTGCCGAGCAGCGCCTGTTCACGGTGGTGCACAATCACCTAGCAAGAGAACCAGCCAGTGGCAATCCGGTCCCCAGTGCGGTTAGCTTATACTCGTTTGGTCCAGCCGCGCCCGCCCAGGCGGTGCTGAAAGAAAGCGAGTAGCACGTTCCTCAGGCGGTTGATGTCCAGACGGCGGATGATCCGCCCGTTGTGGGCGACCGATATGACGCCAGTTTCTTCCGAGACGATGACCACCAGGGCGTCACTCTCCTCCGTGAGCCCGATGGCCGCACGGTGGCGTGTGCCCATGCCGCTGTATTGGGGATTGTGGGTCACTGGCAGCAGTGCGCTCGCAGCGACGATCTTGCGGTCGCGGATGATCACGGCCTTGTCGTGCAGCGCTGTGTTGGGGTGAAAGATCGTGCGCAGCAGTTCTGACTTGACGTCAGCCTCGATCGGCACGCCGCTTTCGACATACTCTTGAAGGCCGGTCTCCCTCTCAAAGACAATAAGCGCGCCATGCCGCTCGTTGGCGAGCCGGTGGGCAGCGCGCGCCACCTCATCGATCATTTGCTCGACCACCTCATCCTGCTGGTAACGGGCCAGTAGGCTGCCGGTCCGACCCAGGCGCTCCAGCGCTCGGCGCAGCTCTGGCTGGAAGACCACCGGGATGGCGATCAACAGGGCAGGGAGGGCAGTGCTGATGAGCCAGCTAAAGCCTCTGAGGGGTAGGATCTGGCTTGTCAGGAACGCGGCCAGGATGAGGATTACCATACCACGCAAGAGCTGGACGGCCTGTGTTCCCTGCGCCAGGAAAAAGATGGCGTAGAACACAATGGCCACCAGCATGATGTCGATAATGTCCGGAAGCTGGATATGTGAGAGAACCCAAAAAATGTCCGTCACGAAAACACTCCAAACCTTGTGGCCCTGCCCGCGCTCCCCGGCGGGCTCCAGGGATGGCGGCGGCCATGAAATCCGGGGCAGCCGCGGTGCCAGGGAATCGCAAGTCCGCGGGCCAGCGGATCGTATCTATCTATAGCTGAGCCAGTAACTGGCGATAGGCGTCTGCGTTCTCCGGGTCGAGCGAGATAATGAACCGGACTGTAGCCATGGCCTGCTTGCGCAACCCAGCATCCAGTTGCAGCTCACCCAGCGCATCCAGTTCCAGGATTGCTTCCTGATGCATGCCGGCGTCGATATAGGCACGTGCCACGCGTGCCCGCAGTGGCATCTGCCTCGGTTGCATGTTTACCGCTTCCTCCAGTAGAACGAGCGACTGCAGATCCTCACCTTGCGCATGATAGTAGTCGATCAGCCGGACCGTTTCGCTGTCTGCTTCCTTCACCTTGCCCAGCTTGTAGTACAGGTCGATCAGGCTCAGGCGCGCGCGCTCGTCGCCGGGTGCCAGACTGATAATCTGCCTGGCAAGCTGCGCAGCGTTCTTCCAATCGGCCCGGCGGATATGGACATCGCTCATGTAACGCAGCAGGCGCACGCGCCATTCAGTCTCATCCGATGACCTGGGCACCAGTCGAAGGGCCTCAGAACACTTTTCCAGTGCCTTGTTGGGCTGGGCAAGGGTTTGGTAGGCATCCGCCAGCGACAGGTACTGCTCCAGTGCCTGATCGATCTCGCCCGTGCTGACCAGCAGACCGATCAGCTTGGAGCGCACCGTCACATCCATAGGCTGCAGCCGCAACATACGCTTGTAGATGCCGATCGCCTGGCGCGGCTCCTCGCGGACGAGATAGAGATCGGCCACGATCTGGTACTTGGCGACTGCATCATCTATGCGGCTGCCCTGTGCAAAGATCTCAGCCAGGCGAAGATGGAGGGGTATATAGGTCGGCGCGGCCTCGATCGCCTCGTAGCACACTTCGGTCGCTGCGGTAAAGGCGCCTCGCTTCACATATTCCTGGCTCAGAGACATGGCCCTCAGAATCGTGTCCGTGCTGGATGAGGCCAGGAACTCGGCGAGGCTCATGGTCACGCCCTCGTCGGACATGTTATCGAGGCGCTCGCGGGCCTCGCGGGCCTTGTCCTCCCAGCCCTTGGACGAGAGAAAGTCGACGAGGGAGTTGGTGAACGATAGGGCCCTCTTTGGATCTCCCTTGGCGATGTAGCTGTCAGCCAGGGCATCGTACAGGTGGATCAGGTCATCGGCCTGATCCCGCTCGACCGTACGCAGATCGACGATCTTGAGCACCTCTACAAAGTGCTCAAGAGCGCTGTCGATGCGGCCCAGGACCTTGTAGCATTCGCCCATGGCAAAGTGGCTGCCCAGCGCATAGTCGGTATGGTGCACCGCTTTTTTGAATGCCGCAATGGCCTTCTCAAAGCGGAACCGCTGTTGGAGGAGCAACCCCAGGTTGAAATAGGCCGCCGGCCGGTCTACGCCAGCGTCAATCACCTGATTATAGCTGTCGATGGCCTCGTCCACAAGCCCCCTGGTCTGGAGATCGATGGCTTTGGCCAAAAGAGCGTCGATCTGGGTCCGGCTGAGTGCGGGCCGGGCAGGTGCTGGCCCCGCGGCGGCCGCCTCCTGCGGTCCTGAGATCTTGACTGGGGCTTCCACTGGCGAATCTTCGAAGGGGATGCCAGCCAATTCCTCAAGTGCTCTCTCGCGGGCAATATCGGCCGGGCTTTCTGCCTCCTCGCGGGATGGTGGCGCTGCCCGGAACTGATCTATAGACTCACCGCGCTCGAGTGCTTTGAGCAGGGCACGTGCTGTTGGGTGCCGGGGATCGATCTCCAGCGCTTTGCGGCACTGCACCCGCGCGTTGTCTGTCTGGCCCTGGCGCTCGTACTCCCGGGCCAGGTTCAGATACTCCTGGACGGCGCGCTGAGGCTGGTCGACCTGGACGTAGATCTGGGCCAGCGCGCGACGCGCAGGCAGGTGATCGGGGCAGAGCTTGGTTGCTTGCCGGTAGGCCTCAATGGCCTGCGTCCAGTCGCGCCATCCCTGGTGGACAACGGCCATCGACACCAGGGCGTTCGCGGCTGCGTGCCGTTGGCCCATCGCCCCGTGGATCTTGGCAATGCGTGCCAGGGGAGCGGGATCTTTGGGCGCCAATTGGCTGGCCCGCCTATAGGCCTCAAGAGCCTGGTCGTAGCGCTTGAGCTCAAATAGGGCCAGCCCCATGTGATTGTGCACCGCAGGATCGTCGGGCATCTCTGTCAGCGCCATCTGGTACGCCTTGAGAGCTCCTTCCCAGTCGCCTTCCCAGGCAAGCTCGAGTCCATCCCGTATTGCCTTGTCGTAGACCTTTTTATCTCCTGCCAAGGTGCCCCCCAGCCGGTGGAATCGTGTAAACCGGACGCTTGCCTGATTATAGCACAGAATATCGACGGATGCCAAGCCCCGGCATGGCCTGATGGTGTGTACTTTCTGGTGGAAAATGCTCTTGTGGGGGCGCACGCGCGCCCCCACGCCCCCGCGCCGGGGCCCTTACGGCCCCGGACCCCACGCAATCGGGTCAGTGCATTGATCATAGCCCCCCAGACGCTCACATGCTGCGCCATAACCCCGGAAGGGCATGGCGGTCAGTCAGGGATGAGGATGAAGACGGCTTCGCTGCTTGCCCAGTTTACTAGGGCAGGCAGCACCAGCCAGATCGACAATCTCCACCGGAATCGATACACAACTCATGGCCTGTTGAAGTGAGGGCGATACCATCCAGGACGGTCAGAGGGTGGCTCGCTATTCTTACTGACTATGGGCCAGAGGCAGCCCTGTTTGTTTCCAGGGTGGAGGGATGTTGTGCTAGGTCAGGTAGCGCTCGTACTGGTCGCCAAAGACAGATGGGGCGAGTTCGTGAACTTGGCGCAGCATCTCCAGTGCCAGTTCGCGAATCTCCCACTGGGCGGCCTTGTCGCAGCGCACCGCAAAGAGGTGGCGCAACGAGCGAAAGTTCATGGTCACGATGATGCGCGTAGCGGTCGCGTTGGGCAGCACAAAGCGGGCATCCTCCTTGCGCACGCCCAGCTCGCGCAGGCGGTGATAGGTGTCTGTCACCTGGTCCATGAACTCGTCCCAGATTGCCCGAGCCTCGGGATCTTGGGCCACCGATGGCGGCACCACGAACTCGGGCGCGGACATGTCCACGTAGCGCTGCGATTCCTGGCTGTAGCTGGCGATGCGGTGCCGCACCAGTTGGTGGGAGCACGCGCGCGAGATGCCGGTAATGTCAAAGGTCACGCTGGCGTGTTCGATGATGGAACCATGTCCCTCGCGGATGCGCGCGCGGAGGAACCTGCCGGGCTGGCCTTTGGGCTCGCTGCGGTAGCAGGCCCGGCCCGCATGCTCCAGCAGGGCTTCGGCCCCATCTTCGGTACCTGCAAAGTTGGTGACGCCAATGATCTCCACGTGCACGATTCTCCTCCTCAGATCAGACCAAACCGTATTCGTCCTTGTATCGCGTGATCTCTGCCCGGAGCTTGGCCCGTTTGGCCATCGCCTGCTTGGTGGGGGCTGTCAGCTCGTTCTGTACCGTGTCAGCCAGTGTGGCGAGGTTGTCCAGGTGGCCCTCCAGCGGATCCAGGATCTTGACTACCAGCGGATCCAGGAAGCTGCCCGATACCCCCTCGTCCTCCTCACCCGAGAACCAATCCTGGCGCAGCGGCTCCAGCAGCTTGGTGTTGATGCCTTCTACGAGATCGTCGACGCTGGTCACCACGAGGACCAGGGCCGCCAGGGCTTCGCGGAAGCGGTTGCCCAGTCCAAAGGGCAGGGCATCGAGGACTTTTGCCGTGAATGCCTTGACCGCTTCAGCCACCGCGTTGTCGGTAGCCCTGTCCAGCGCCCGGGCCACACCCTGTTCCAAGTTCTCGATCGCATTGGCCAG
>JASFLR010000007.1:0-15183 GCA_050117995.1 Anaerolineae bacterium | reverse complement strand
TGGGCAAGATCGTGGAGCTGACGACCCGAACGGAATTGTACGATGATCCACGGCATCCTTACACTCAGGCGCTCTTGTCTGCGGTGCCCATCCCCGATCCGGTGGTGGAAGAACAGCGAAAGCGCGTCATTCTGGAGGGCGATGTGCCCAGCCCGGCGAATCCGCCGGTGGGCTGCAACTTTAGCACGCGTTGCCCGGTAGTGATGGATATTTGTAGGGAGCAAGAACCCGAGTTCAAGGAGACAACCAGCGGTCACTGGACGGCCTGCTTCCGTGTAGAGTAAGCTGGGTTGTCGAGATGGGAGGCCGGTCACGGCATCTTGACTTTGCAGCTTCCTTGTGATATGATAGTTAGGCTTCGTTCATCTGGGATCGAGCCTTCTCGCAGGCGCTCGTATTGCCTTCGTGAGGGGAGAGATAAGGAGGTGATGAGGCGGGCTTCATTTTGAGCGGCAGGTTCCCCGCACCTGGCAAGTTGCTGTTTTAATCACTCTAGTCCATGAGGGAAGGAGAAGACATGTTTAGCAAGAAACTAGCGATTCTCGTAGTTCTGGTGATGGTCGCTCCATTGGTGCTGAGCGCCTGTGGTCCTACAGCGGAGCCCGAGGTGATCATCCAGACTGTCCCCGTCGAAGTCACCAAGATCGTCGAGCAGGAAGGCGAGGTGGTGACTATCGTCGAGACTCAGGTGGTTGAGGTCCCTGTAGAGGTGACCACCGCGCCTGAGGAGCCTGCTGTCGAAGAGGGTGTGTTTGTCGCCCCCGATCCGGAGACGTACACCTACGTCACCTTTGGCGATATCGACACGATGGATCCCAACCTGTGCTATGACACGGCCAGCGCGGCCCTGATCCTGAACGTGATGGAGGGCCTCCTCTTCTTTAACCGCGAGACCATGACCGAGTACGTGCCGGTGTTGGCCACCGAGATTCCGACGGTGCAGAACGGCGGCATCTCCGAAGATGGCCTGACCTATACGTTCAACATTCGCGACGGTGTCACGTTCCACAACGGGAATGACATGACCCCCAGCGACTTTGAGTACACCTTCGAGCGCGGCCTGATCCAGTCGGACGTCAACGGCCCCCAGTGGCTGCTCATTGAGCCGTTGCTGGGCTATGCCTCTGGCGATATCACCGAAGAGATCGGCGACGGCGAGTACGCAGGCGATCCCGATGGTCTTCGGGCCAATGCTTCGCCCGAAGAGCTAATGGCGGCGTGCGAGAAGGTCAAGGCTGCCGTCGAGTCTGACGACGAGGCTGGCACCCTGACCTTCAACCTGGCCCAGCCGTGGGGGCCCTGGCTGGCCACCCTGGCCCAGTCTTGGGGCACGGTCATGGATAAGGAATGGGCCATCGAGAACGGCGCCTGGGATGGTTCCTGCGAGACCTGGCAGGACTACTACTCCCCCGGCCCGGCGAATGATGAGCTGAACGCCATCATCAACGGCACTGGCCCCTACAAGCTGGAGTACTGGACGCCGGATGAGGAGTGGGTCCTGACCGCCAATGAGAACTACTGGCGTGCTGAAGGCGACGAGATGTGGCCCGGCGGCCCCAGTGGCGCGCCGAGCATCAAGCGCGTGGTTCGCCAGCTCGTAAACGAGTGGGGCACCCGCTTTGCCATCTTGCAGGCTGGCGACGCCGAGAACGTGGCTGTACCGGCTGCCAACCGGCCGCAGGCGGACGAGTTCGTGGGCGAGATCTGCAACTACGAGACCGGAGAGTGCACGCCCACCGAGAACCCCAACGCCGCGCTGCGCAAGTGGCCCAACCTGCCGTCGGTTAGCCGCACCAACGTGTTCATGAACTTTGACCTGAGCCAGGAAGAGGGCACGAACCCCTACATCGGCAGCGGCCAGTTGGACGGCAACGGCATTCCGGCCGAGTTCTTCCAGGACATCCACGTGCGCAAGGCCTTCAACTACTGCTTCGACTATGATGCATTTATCGCAGATGCGCAGAACGGCGAGGGCATCCGCAACAACGGCCCCATCATCTACGGCATGCTGGGCTACAACCCGGACGGCCCGATGTACGACTTTGACCTCGACATGTGCGCCGAGGAAATGGCCCAGGCCTGGGACGGCGCCGTGGCTGAGACAGGCTTCCGCGTGCAGATGTCCTACAACACCGGCAACGTTGCTCGCCAGACCGCCTGCGCCATCCTGCAGTCGAGCTTTGCGTCGATCAACAGCGCGTACCAGATCGAGTGCCTTGGCCTGCCCTGGCCCACGATGCTGCGCGCCTTCCGCGCCGGCCAACTGCCTCTGGTTGCCAGCGGCTGGATCGAGGACATCCACGACCCGCACAACTGGGTGCAGCCGTTTACTATCGGCACCTACGGTGGGCGGACAAACCTGCCCGAGGAGCTGACGGCCCAGTTCGAGGAGTTGGTTACCGCTGGCGTGTTGGCCGCCGACCCGGCAGAGCGCGAGCAGATCTACTTTGACCTGCAGCAGCTCTTCTACGACGAGGCGATCCAGATCACCCTGTCGCAGGCGGCTGGCACCCGCTACGAGCAGCGCTGGGTGCAAGACTGGTACTACAACCCGATCCTATTTGCTGGCTACTTCTATGCCTACAGCCTGGCTGGCGAATAGCAGGTTAGTTTAGGGTAATCGCTTTCCGGCGGGGGCCTGCGCCCCCGCCGGAATCTTCTGTGCTTTGCCAAGATAGAGGGACTTATGACCGCATATATCATTCGCCGCTTGATACAGCTTCCCATTACCGCTTTTGGCGTGACCGTTCTGGTCTTTCTTATGACCTTCTTGCTCGACCCGGTGGAGCGTGCCGCGCTCTACGTGCGGGACATCCCGCATACCGAAGGGGCGATCGACGCTGTGATCCGGCGCTATGGGCTGGACGACCCGTTCCACGAGCAATACTGGCGCTGGCTGGTGGGCCAGAACGATCCGGTTACCGGAGAAAGGATCGGCGGCATTCTGCGAGGGGACTTTGGCTTCTCGCGGACCGGTCGCGTGCCGGTGGTGGAGCTGATCAAGCTGCGCCTGCCGGCTTCGCTTGAGCTGGCGATCTGGAGTGTGGTGCCGATCATCGCGGTCGGTATCTGGTTGGGGATTATTGCCGCCAAGAACCATAACAATATCATAGACCAGGCGGCCCGGGTGTTCGCGCTCGTCGGTTGGTCCTTCCCAACCTTTGTTTTCGCCCTGCTGGTGCTGATGATCTTCTATGCCAAGTTGGGATGGTTCCCGCCCGGGCGTCTTACGGCTGAGATGACGCAGGCGGTGATGGCGCCCGATTTCCACCGCTATACGACGATGAACACCATCGACGCCGTGCTGAACCTGCGGTTTGACGTCTTCTGGGATGCGCTGCGCCACATGGTGTTGCCGGTCATCACCCTGTGCTACATCCAGTGGGCCATGCTGCTCCGCCTGACGCGGTCTTCGATGCTCGAGGCGCTGAACCAGGACTATATGACCACAGCACGGGCCAAAGGACTGCCGGAGAAGGTGGTCACCAACCGCCACGCACTGCCTAACGCACTGATCCCGGTGGTGACGGTAGGCGGCATGACCGTGGTGGGTTTGATCGGTGGCGTGGTCATCACCGAAACCGTGTTCAACTACCCGGGCATGGGGCGGGCCGCAGCCGCGGCAGCCCAAAGCCTGGACCTGCTGACGGTGGTGAGCTTTACGCTGTTCACGGCGGTGCTGCTGATTGTGGCCAACTTGATCATTGACGTCATGTATGGCTTCCTGGACCCTCGCGTTCGTTTGAGCTGAGCTGTTCGTTTGCGCGAGTGCTAGGGGAGATTGCGCCTCTCGAAGACGAGAGGCTGTCGCTCGCAATGACATAAACTCGGTGGTTGCGTAATTGGAATGAGGTGTTGAATGTCGACAGAGACAATTGTGGCCCGAGAGGCCCCAGGCACGAAGGAAACGATCACACGCGATGATGTGGCAGGCTGGACGCTGCCCGAGGTTACCGGATTGCGTAAACTACTGGGGCCAGATTGGTACCGGCTCCTGCGCGGCGTGGTCACCAACCCGCTATCGGTGGCTGGACTGATCATTGTGACGGTATTCATCCTGGTAGCCATATTTGCCCCGGTGCTGGCACCTCCACAGGGTACGGTTCGCGATCCCTATCTCATCCCCCGCGACGGCTTTGGTCCCGAACCCAAGCCCCCAGGCACGGTGTGGGAAAAGCAGCCACCACCCCTTCCTTTCTGGTATGAGCCGCTCACGGGCAATGACCAATGGGTGCACCTGATGGGCACGGCCAGCGGCCAGTTCGACATCTGGTATGGTGTCATCTGGGGCACGCGCACAGCGCTCTTTGCCGGGATCGTAGTTACCTTCTCGACAGTGATCGTAGGGCTGATCGTGGGCTCGATATCGGCCTTCTACGGCGGATGGGTCGATGATGTATTGCAGCGCATCACCGAGATATTTATGGCATTCCCATTCCTGTTGGCTGCGCTGATGCTCTCGTCGCTGCTGGTGCCCAAGTTCGGCCGGAGTATCTGGCCGCCGACGATCGCCTTGATCGTCTTTGGCTGGATGCGCTATGCCCGTGTGATCCGGGGCGATATCCTGTCGGCCAAAGAGCGCGACTATATTCTGGCCGGCCGCGTTCTGGGGACGAAGGATACGCGCTTGATCGTGCGTCACATCCTGCCTAACGTGATCTATCCTATCCTCGTGCTAGCGTCGTTCCGGCTGGGCGACGCGGTGCTATCCTTCGCGGCGTTGAGCTTCTTGGGAGTGGGCACCCAGATCGGCTATGCTGATTGGGGACAGATCATCAGTTTTGCACGGGATTGGATCATGAGCCTGGACACGCATTGGTATATCATTATCTATCCCGGGGTGGCCCTGATCATTTTCGGTCTCGGCTGGAACCTGATCGGCGATGCCCTGCGGGACATCTTGGATCCGAGGATGCGCACCGAGCGGACCTGATAGATGGAGCCATCGGAGCAGGACCTTCAGGAGAGGCGTCTCAGCCTGAGATATGGCTTGCTGAACGGGTTGTTCCTTGGTTTGGGATTGGCGTTGGGGGTGTGGACCTCCGACGCCATTTTCTTGGGCCTGAGCCACGTCCGGCTGGTATACCCGAGCATGATAGCTGGTCTTCTTGCGTTGGTGCTGCTGGGAGGGTTGGCTGGCTGGCTGGCGGCTTGGGCTGCCAAGGCATGGGCCAGCGCGCTCATCTGGCTGGGGGCAGGAGCATTGATGGTCCGGGTGATCGGCATGGTGCCCTACGCGGGACGCACGCTGACCATTTGGCTGGCTGACCGGCGCGCCTGGGGACTGCCGATCTATCCCTACGGCGAAGCTGCTGGCGTAGGGGTTTGGCTAGCTGGGTTCTTTATCTTACTTGTGTTGGCTTTCCTGGGCCTCTTGCAGCCATACCGGCTGGAGGGCGTGATTAGCGAGACGGACGACAGAGGTCGTCTGGGGGCGCGCGGCTGGTTCCTGATCCTATTGCCTGTGCTCCTGTTGGTGGGTGTGGGCCTTGTCGCTGATTCTATGGTGAACAAGCCGTTGCGTGTGGCGCCACAGTTGGTGAGCGAGGCTATTACCACAGGACGCACCTACGAAGGCGATCTCTTTGCGCTGAGCCTGGAAACGGGCGTTAACTATGGCGCTATTGCCGGGGTCCGGGAGCAGATGAGCGATGAGTACGAGCTGTCCATCGGCTCGGTGGACCTGAGTGTGAATGATACCATCATGGTGGTGGCTGATTTCGACAATGGCGCGTGGATCAACTGCCGGGTGGTGGCTGAGCAGCTTTCGTTCTGTAGCGATGCCAGCTTGCCCTATATGCAGGGGCTGCCAGCAGTCCTGGCTACGGGCGAGCTTCCGGAAGATTGCCCGTACTGTAAGTTCAGCGTGAGCGATGAGTGGCGTGGGTGGCTCCGCGACCAGCAGGCGAGCTCTATGGGTACGCCGCGAATTTCCCGCCTGGCGCAATGGGGCAGTTACGTGTTGGTACAAGCGGCATGGGAGGATAATGGACACGCTATTGAGTGTCTGTTCGAGGGCCTGAGTCCCGTGCGGCTGAACCGGTGTTGGGAGGTGAATAGCCAAGAGTGAGTGCGGTTGGCAGGGGTAGTGATCGTTTCGTGCCTTGCTCGGACACTCGAAGGATAGCATCAGGACTGGCAGACCGGAAAGCCGTAGCGGCCTCAAGGTCTGCCGGTTGTGGTTTCTGGCTGGTTCGTCAAGAGGAGCGTTGGGGACTGCTTCGCTTCGCTCGCAGTGACATTATCAGGATTTTCCAACAGTATCTCAAGCAGGACCGCCAGTCCTAGTGCAGATTCGCTACGAGGAGTTGACTGTGCCGGGTAAAGCAGAGTACGACATAGTAATCCGTAATGGAACCATCTATGATGGGCGAGGGGGCGCGCCCTTTGCCGGAGATGTAGCTATTAAGGGAGACCTGATTGCCTTTATAGGCCCGTCGCGCGGCGCGAGGGCGCGGCAGGAGATCGATGCCTCTGGCCTGGCGGTGGCACCGGGCTTTATCAATGTGCTGAGCTGGGCGATAGAGTCGCTGATCGAGGATGGCCGCTCTCAGAGCAACATCCGCCAGGGGGTCACCCTGGAGGTGCTGGGGGAGGGCTGGTCCATGGGCCCGCTGAACGAGGCCATGAAGACAGAGCGCGTGGCGAGACAGGGGCACATTCGCTATGATATCGAATGGGACACGCTGGGTGAGTACCTGGAGTACCTGGTACGACGCGGCGTATCGCCGAATGTCGCTTCCTTCGTCGGGGCAACGACCGTGCGCATCTATGCCCTGGGCCACCAAGATCGCGCGCCGACGGAAGACGAGCTCGAGCAGATGCGCGAGTTGGTAAGACAGGCGATGGAGGAGGGGGCAGTGGGGCTCTCCTCGGCACTCATCTACGCGCCGGCCTGCTATGCCGAGCCCGAGGAACTCATTGCGCTGGCGGAGATTGCAGCCGAGTACGATGGACTGTATATCTCTCATATCCGCAACGAGGGAGACAGGTTGCTCGAGGCGATCGATGAGCTGGTCAATGTGGCTCGAGAAACGGGAATTGCGGCTGAGATCTACCATCTGAAGGTCTCGGGGCGATCCAATTGGCACAAGCTCGGTGACGTGGTGGCCCGCATCGAGGCAGCGCGGGCTGAGGGTCTGCGGATCACGGCGGACATGTATACCTATCCGGCCTCGTCGACGGGGTTGAGCGCTGCACTGCCTCCATGGGTGCACGAGGGGGGACACCGGGCTATGGTGGAGCGACTCAAGGATCCAGTCCTGCGGGAGAGGGTGCAGCGCGAGATGACCGGATCGGGCGAGGATTGGGATAGCACCTTGCGCGCTGCAGGCTCGGCGGAGGGTGTCCTGCTGGTTGGTTTGAAGACGGAGGTGCTCAAGCCGCTTACGGGCAAGACGCTGGCGGAAGTGGCGGCGATGCGGGGCACCACGCCGGAGGAAACGGCGATGGATCTGATCGTAGAGGACGACAGCGATGTCGGCGCCATCTATTTCACAATGTCGGAGGAGAACGTCCGGCGACAGATCGCGCTGCCCTGGGTGAGCTTTGGCTCGGATGGGGCCTCGCAGGCGGCAGAGGGAGTGTTTCTCGAGTCGAGCACCCATCCGCGTGCATATGGCAACTTTGCCCGGCTATTGGGCAAGTATGTGCGCGACGAGCAGGTGGTTCCACTGGAGGAAGCTATCCGGCGACTCACGTGGCTGCCTGCCTCGAACCTCAATCTGCGCAGACGCGGCACGCTGGCCGCTGGCAATTATGCCGATATCGTAGTCTTTGATCCGGACACGATCCAGGATCGCGCGACCTTTGAGAATCCGCACCAATATGCCATGGGTGTGAGGCACGTCTGGGTCAATGGCAGGCAGGTGCTGCGGGACGGCGAGCACACCGGTGCCACACCGGGACGCGTCGTGCGCGGGCCGGGATGGACCGGCTGGAGCGAGCAGGAATAGCTGGCGATTGCGTTACGGTCGCCTTGCGCCCCAGTATAGCTCCGTCCAGTGGGCTTCGGCAAGCTGTGAGATCTGCACGACGGGCCGGAGATGTGTCGTAGCATGGATGAACTCGCCGTTTCCCACATGGAGCCCTACGTGGGTGATGGCCTTTCTGCCAAAGAAGATGAGGTCGCCAGGTTCCAGCTCCTGCCGCTCCACCGGCAGCAAGCCCTTTTGTGTGTACTGGATATTGGCATCTCGCAGCAGAGTTACGCCATGCAGGCGGTGGGTGAGCTGGACAAAGCCGGAACAGTCGATGCCCAGTGGGGTAGTGCCACCCCACATGTACGGTAGCCCCAGAAAACGCCTGGCAGTGTCCAGTATCTGCTGGACTGTGCCGCGCGGGCGCGGGCTGTTTTCCTCGAGTAGTGTCACGTCACCGCGGCGCACCCACAGCTCTCTGCCATCGGGCAGGACGAGGCGCACTCGCTCTCCCCGATCTTCTGCTATCGCCAGGCGGGCACCGAGGGTGACCTGGATCGCTGGTGCGCGGGATGTGTTGTCGGGTTGATGGTATAGAAAGGCAAGCAGGCTCTGGACCTCGGCGACCGGGCCTGTCGAGGCGTACGGGGCTTCATCAGGGCTGTAGGCACGGACGTGACGGGTTTCGATCCAGCCGTGGTACCGGTCAGGAAGGCACACGTAGTGCCAGCCGCCGCTGCTCTGCTCAATAGTCAGGCTGGTTCCGACGATGGCCTGGGTCACCAATTCCGTCGTGAGGTCGGGCTCGCTGAAGAGGTTTGCTACATTGGTAAGTACAACACCTAGCGACTTCATGATGGCCTCCAAGTTGGATGTCCTATGGCGCTTGGGCTGACGGATTCGAGTTCCGGCTCGCTCAAAGCGCTAGGCCAGTATAGCATAGCTTCCTGTGTAAGGCAACGGAGCCTCGTCGTAGAGCAGGGCTGCTGCAAATTTGCTGCTGCGAAGCGACAGCCTCTCGCCGGAGAGGCGTAATCTCTAATTCGGCAGAAGGGGATTGCGCCGCTGCGCTTGCGGCGCCCAAGGCGGGCGCTGCTAATGACGCTGGTTCTTTAACCATGAGCATCAGCGGTCTCCTCGGTCACAGTTGGGTATTGCGCCTATCGCTCGCGAGAGGCTGCCGCCCAACGACAGGGCGGCAACTAATGACACGTTTTGTCACCGCGAGCGCCAGCGAATCGGTCTCGTCGGCCATAGTTGGGTATTGCGCATCTCCAGAGCGAGAGGACCTCGCCGCGCTCGTCGCAATGGCAGGCTGTGTCATTCCGCGCTGAGTGGCGGCACCCGCCATGGATGAACGCAATGACAGGGGCTGTAGTGTCTTTTCCTTCGGAGTGGGGTTAATCGTCATGGACGAACCTGCAATTACAATCGACAGTGTGTCAAGCGACGAGGCAAGCCCTGCGTTGTAGACAGTGTGTTCAAGTTGGAGGGAATTCCGTTAGCCCTGTCATTCCCGCGCAAGCGGGAATCCATCCCTGTTGCAGCCTGCGCTGCCCACTTTGACGGGGCCGTAGCAGCAGTAGATCCGAGTTTGACGGAATGGCGAGCAGGGGGTAAAATAGTGCGGGTTTCAGCTCCCAGTGAACGATCTAGAGGGGTTCCGGGTTAGTTAGATTGAATACGACCATGCGACTTACGGCGATGTGAGCACATGAAAGGTCTACTCCAGTT
This sequence comes from Anaerolineae bacterium, assembly GCA_050117995.1. Lineage (GTDB taxonomy): Bacteria > Chloroflexota > Anaerolineae > JAAYZQ01 > JAAYZQ01 > JBFFCR01. The sequence goes on along the minus strand of JASFLR010000007.1, from coordinate 5,530 downwards.
CTTTGTACGCCGTCTCTTGGCTGTTGTCATCACCCTGTTTATCATTACAGCCGTAATCTATGCGATCGTGCTGATGGCGCCGGTCGAGTCCCGTGCCCAGCTATATCTGGGCAAGCGGCTGCGTAACAATCTCCCTCAAGAGATACTGGAGCGCCATATCGAATACATTATCGAAGAACATGGCCTGGACGATCCGTATCCTGTCCAGTATTTTCGCTGGATCTCCGAGTTGCTCCGGGGAAACTGGGGTTGGAGCCCAGTTTTGCGCGCTGATGTTCTTGATGTGCTTCTGAAGCGGACCCCTGCAACTCTGGAACTGACCCTCTATTCCCTACTGTTGTTCATACCACTGGGACTGTTCACAGGTGCCCTCGCAGGGTGGAATCGCAGGCGGCCCTCGGATTATGCTTTTCGCCTATTTGCCTTTGTCGGGACCTCTATCCCTCCCTTTATTCTGGGTCTGGTTTTCATATCGATCTTTTACGTGGGGCTGCACCTGTTCCTGCCGGGATATCTGAGCACGGATCAGAGCATGGCCGTGCGGGGCTCCGGGTTCAAGACCATTACCGGGTTGCTGACTGTTGATGGCCTGCTCAATGGCATGCCGGACGTATCGGGGGACGCTGCTCGCCACCTGGTCATGCCTGTGGTCACTTTGAGCGTCTTTCACTGGGCGACCCTGGGGCGGGTGACGAGGGCATCGATCATCGAGGAGGCAAACAAGGGATATGTCACTGCTGCGCGCGCACGCGGTCTCCCGCGGGGGCGCATTCTCTGGGGGCACGCAGTGCCGAATGTCCTGGTGCCGAGTCTCACGACCAGCGCCCTCGGTGCGGCAGCGCTGATTACCGGCGTCTATGTCATCGAGGCGGTATTCGGCTGGCCCGGTGTCTCCAAGTTGATCACCAACAGCATGTGGTACCCCGATGTGGCGATGGCGGCTGGCTTCGCCGTGTACAGCGTGTTGGCAGTGCTGGCGGTGATGATCCTGCTTGACATCATACAGATCTTTGCCGATCCGCGGCTGCGGCAGGTTGAGGAGGTACGGTGAGACGCGCGCGGCGTTTCCTTTGGAACGGACAGGTATTAGGCGGCCTTGTACTCGTCGGGTTCTTTGTTGTCGTTGCCATCCTAGCGCGCTGGCTGGCTCCACCGGATGACCCCGATAACCCCAGCTCCACGCGGGTGATAGGCAAGTACTACAACCCTGTCCCGCAGCCCCCGAGTGAGGAAGCCCTTCTAGGCACAGCGCCGGGACAGATAGATGTCTACTATTCGCTGGTGTGGGGGACGCGGTCGGCGCTGGCCCTCGGCCTGACTGTCACGGTGACCACGGCGCTCATCGGGATCTTGCTGGGAGCGCTCAGCGGGTATGCGGGGGGCATACTGCTGGGCCTGACTATGAGAGTGACTGATGCCTTTCTTGCTTTTCCGGTGGTTGCGGGTGTGTGGTTGCTGCGGCAAGTCCTGATGCCGGCCTCGCCCTTTGGCGAGCTAACGGCGATCCAGCAGGGTTTCATGGACCTGGGCCTTTCTCCGATCCTGCTGACACTCGTTGTATTTTCCTGGATGCCATATGCCCGGCTCATCAGCGTCAATATCACGCAATTGAAGCAGACGGAATATGTGCAGGCAGCCCGGTCGATTGGCGCACGGAAGCGGCGCATCATTGGGCGCCACCTGCTACCGAACGCGCTGCCGGCGGTAATTGTACTGGGCGCCCGGGACGTGGGTGCCGTGGTGATCCTGACCACCGCGTTTACCTTCATTGGTCTCGGGGGAAGCACCGAGTGGGGCGATCTGCTGGTCATAAGCCGTGACTATATCATTGGCTCAGCAGGTAATCCGCTAGCCTACTGGTGGGTGTTTGTGCCGACAACGCTAGCGCTGATTCTATTTGGGATTGGCTGGAACCTGTTGGGAGATGGGATGAACACGGTTCTGGATCCAAGGCTGACGCGGTAAGCCGAATCCCCGGGGCGTGGTGCAGTCTTTCCGGGAATTGCCGGGCGTCGTCTTGACAGTGTATGAGGATTGTGGTATAGTAACATCGCTTCGTTCATAGAATTGCAAAAGCTCCACCTTGCAGGCATCCGTATTGCCTCTGAGTGGCAAATAGGGGAAGGAGGTGATGAGGCGGGAGAATTCCGTGAACAGGCACCCCGCGCCTGATAAAGCAGCGTTTACTGTGTTAGATTTCAGAGAACTTTGAAAGGGAGGAGACAATGATTAACAGTAAGAAATTGGCGATCCTCGTGGTCCTAGTGATGATCGCCCCCCTGGTTCTGACCGCCTGTGGCGGGGAAGCCGAGCCTGAGGTTCAGATCCAGACGGTCGTGGAAACGGTCGTCGTTGAGGGTGAGGCCGTCGAGGTAGAGGTTACCAGGGTCGTCGAAGAGACCGTGGTCGAGACCGTCGTCGAGGAGGTCGAGGTCACAGCCGTGCCGGAGCCTGTGGACCGGACCGGCGCGTGGCTGGATACCGTGGTCTTTGTTGAGGAGCCCGACTCCGATGCAGCCGTCACGCGGCTGGAAGTGGGCGACATCGATGTGTATGCGTACAGCATCACCGAGCCGCCCATCGCCGAGCGAATCCTGGCATCTGATGCGCTCGACTACTCGATTGCGTACGGTAGCTTCAACGAGCTGACCTTCAACCCCGTTCTCGAGCTCAACGATGGCACCCTGAATCCCTTCGGTAACCCCAAGGTCCGCGAGGCGATGAACTGGCTGATCGACCGCAACTATATCTGCGAGGAGATCGTCGGTGGTCTGGCGGTTCCGCGGTATGTGGACGTCCAGCTTGCGTCTGCTGACTATGGCGACTTGGCTGATGTGATCAAGGCCACGGAGCTTATCTACTCCTACAACCCGGAGAAGGCAGCGGAACAGATCACGGCCGAGATGGAGGCCATGGGCGCCGAGATGGTCGACGGCAAGTGGACCTACAACGGCGAGCCGGTGGTCATCACCGCGCTGATCCGCGTGGAGGACGAGCGGCTGGAGATCGGCGACTATGTGTCCAACCAGCTCGAAGATCTCGGCTTTGAGGTCTTCCGCGACTACAAGACCTCCGCCGAGGCATCGACTTGCTGGATCTCGAGCGATCCGGCCGATGGTTGCTTCAGCTTCTACACCGGCGGCTGGGTAAGCACCGTGATCTCCCGCGACGAAGCCAGCAACTTTGGCGACTACTACACGCCGCGCGGCTGGGGTATCCCCCTGTGGCAGGCCTACAACCCCTCGCCCGAGTTTGACGCTGTCGTAGAAAAGTTGTACACCAGCGACTTTACCACCGTCGAGGAGCGCCGCGAGCTGATGGCCGAGGTGATCCCCCTGTCGATGGAGGACTCGGTCCGCATCTGGCTGAAGGACGACACCGGCTATGCTGCGTGGGTAAAAGAGGCGAGCATCTCCAGCGACCTGTCCGGTTCGGTCTACGGCTCAGCGCTGTGGCCCTACACGGCACGCTGGGACGATCGCATTGGCGGGTCAATGACCATCGCCGAGCCGAGCATTATGACGCAGGCCTGGAACCCAGTCGCTGGCTCCAACTGGGTCTATGATATGATGCCTGCCCGCGGTACCTACGAGACCGCCACCTACAACGACCCCTTCACCGGCCTGAACCTGCCCAACCGGGTCGAGCGGGCCGAGGTCACCATGAAAGAAGGTCTGCCGGTGGGCGTGACCCTGGATTGGGTGAGCCTGGACTTTGCCCCTGAGATCGAGGTTCCGGCCGATGCCTGGGCTGACTGGGACGCCGAGAACCAGACCTGGATCACGGCTGGCGAAAAGTTCACCGAGACACAGTATGTGAACCGCAAGGTCGTCACCTACTACCCGGAGGACATGTTCGACACCGTCACCTGGCACGATGGCAGCCCTCTCAGCATCGGGGACTTTGTGCTGTACATGATCATGCAGTTCGACCGGGCCAAGGAAGCCAGCCCCTACTATGACGAGGGTGCTGTACCTGGCTTCAATTCCTTCATCTCCACCCACAAGGGTGTGCGCATCGTGTCGGAAGACCCGCTGGTGATCGAGACCTATGACGATTACTGGCTGATCGACGCCGAGGAGATGGTGGACACCTGGTGGCCGGCCTGGAATTACGGCCCTGGCGCTTGGCACGCGATTGTCCCGGGCATGAGGGCTGACGCCAATCTCGAGGCAGCCTGGTCCGATGACAAAGCCGTAGCGAACGAGATCGAGCAGCTCAGCTACATCGCTGGGCCGACCCTCGAGATCATGGCTGGGGAACTGGTTTCGGCGACGGAAGAGGCCTTTATCCCCTACGCGCCAACACTGGGCGAGTATATCTCGGCTGACGAAGCGGCAGCCCGCTACGCCAACCTGCAGGAGTGGTACCGCCGGCGCGGGCACTTCTGGGTCGGCACGGGTCCGTTCTACCTGGAGCGCGCCTTCCCGGTTGAGGGTACCCTCATCCTGCAGCGCTTCGATGCCTATCCCGATGCGTCAGACAAGTGGGCTGGCTTTGACGAGCCGCCACTGCCCGTGATCGAGATAGACGGTCCGGACCGGGTGAGTATCGGCGAGGAGGCGGTCTATGACATCTTTGCCACCTTCAAGGATGAACCCTATCCGGCTGCTGACATGAAGATGGTCAAGTTCATGGTATTCGACGCCACCGGCGCGCTTGCCTACACCGGCGAGGCCGAGGCTGCCGAGGACGGTTACTGGCAGGCCACGCTCGGCGCGGATGTGACCGGCGCGCTGGAAGCTGGCGCGAACCAGTTGCTGTTCGTCGCCGTATCCAACCGTGCCGTCATCCCGGTGAGCGAGACCTTTGACTTTGTGACCCAGTAGTCCGAGTTTCTGGCTGAACGTCCCGGAGGGCGCGCTGTCGTCTCTCCGGGACGGAATGCGCAATCACGAATGACACAATGGGGGCGAGGGCAATCTCGCCCCCATTGAAGCAAGTACGAGAATAGAAGGAGAGAGGCATCATGAGCGAAGCATCTTTGGCTTTGGCTCCAGAGGCTGAGCCGCAGGAGGAGGAGACCAGGCGGCCCGGCACTTTTTCCCGGCTGGCCCGATACTCTATCACCAGGCTGTTGATGCTATTCATCACCGTCGTCATCGGCGTATACCTGACGATTCTGATCGCCAATATGGGCGGGTATGTGGATGAGATCCGGCGGGGCACGATCCGGGAGGAAGTGGGGATCGAGGTCATGGCGGACCAGCAATTGAAGCAACTGCCCCAGGCGGAGCGGGACAAGATCATCGAGGAGCGCATCGCTATCGAGGAAAAGCGGATGGGCCTCGACCAGCCGTTCATCCTGCGCAGTTTCGGTTTCCTGAAGGATGCCTTGACCCTCAATCTGGGATTTGCCGAGGATATGTTCAGCGACACCGGTTCGCGGCAGGTGAAACTGATCCTGCTTGAGCGTCTTCCCTCCACACTGGTGCTCTGGGGCCTGGCGAATCTCTTCCTGTTCTTCATCAGCCTGTTCGCTGCCCTCTTTCTTTCCAGGAGGTATGGCAGTGTGATAGATAGGGTGATC
>JASFLR010000006.1:0-16749 GCA_050117995.1 Anaerolineae bacterium | reverse complement strand
GGCGGCTATGCGGTCAGCAGCTACCGCGAGGTGAATCCGGCACTGGGCACGATGGAGGAACTGGAAGCGCTGATCGCCGAGCTTCGACAGAACGGCATCAGCACGGTGCTGGATCTGGTGTACAACCACACCTCGGACGAGCACGAATGGGCACGACGCGCGCTGGCAGGCGACGAGGACTACCAGGAGTATTACCTGATCTTCCCGGACCGGCGGATGCCCGACGCCTACGACGCCCACCTGCGCGAGATCTTTCCGGAGGTGCGGCGTGGCAGCTTTACCTACCAGAAAGAGATCGACGGCTGGGTGTGGACGACCTTCCACAGTTTCCAGTGGGACCTCAACTACCAGAACCCGGTTGTCTTTCGGCGGATGGTGGAGGAGATGCTCTTCCTGGCAAACCGTGGGGTGGAGGTCCTGCGGCTGGATGCGGTGGCGTTCACGTGGAAGCGGCTGGGCACGACGTGCGAGAATCTGCCCGAGGCGCACATGCTGATCCAGGCGATGAACGCGCTGGCGCGCATGGCGGCGCCTTCGCTGCTGTTCAAGTCGGAGGCGATCGTGCACCCCGATGACGTGGCGCGCTATATCGGGCCAGGCGAGTGCCAGATTTCGTACAATCCGACGCTGATGGCGCTGCTGTGGGAGGCCCTGGCGACGCGCAAGGTGGCGCTACTGAGATACAGCATGCAGAAACGCTTCCAGATCGACCCAGAGTGCGCCTGGGTGAACTATGTGCGATGCCACGACGACATCGGCTGGACTTTCTCCGACGAGGATGCCTACGAGCTGAATATCGCGGGCTATGACCACCGGCAGTTCCTGAATGCGTTCTACAGCGGGCGATTTGAGGGCAGCTTTGCGCGGGGCCTGCCATTCCAATTCAACCCGGCGACGGGCGACATGCGCATCTCGGGCACCTGCGCCTCGCTGGCGGGGCTGGAGAAGGCGCTGCGCGAGGAGACAGACGCCGAGGTGGAGCTGGCACTGCGGCGGGTGTTGCTGATCCACAGCGTGATCCTGTCGATTGGTGGGATCCCACTGCTGTACCTGGGGGACGAGGTAGCCACGCTCAATGACTACAGCTATCGCAATGACCCAGACAAGGCGGATGACAGCCGCTGGGCGCACCGTCCGGAGACCGATTGGGAGCGGGTGGCGCGGCGCACAGAGGAGCACACCGTCGAGGGAAGGCTATATGGACGGCTGCGGCACCTGATCGGGCTGCGCAAGGAGCATCTGGCCTGCGGCGGCGGGGAGACGGAGATCATCGATACGGGCAATCCCCACGTGTTTGGCTATGTGCGGCAGCACCAGGGTCAGCGCATGGTGGTGTTTGCCAACTTTTTGGAAGGAGAACAGGTGGTCAGGGCCAACGAGTTGCGGCTGCACGGGCTGGGCTATCGCTTCTCGGACCTGGTGAGCGGGAGGGAGATCCCGGCTGGGGACGATCTGATCCTGGAGCCGCTGGGGTTTGTGTGGCTGTGCCCGGGGTGAGCCTTGCGTCCGGTCACCCAAGCTGGCGTCAGGCGGACTGTGGTCCACCTGGAGCATCAAAGCAGTCTGCCTTCTCAAGGGGGCTTGTGGCAGGCAGACTGTGGTCCAACCGCACCACGCTAAGGATTATTCATACGAAATGTCGTAGCTGGGCGCCGTTTTCCCCTGCCCAAGGGAAGTGGCCAACTCCCTCGCCCCTGCGGGGGGCGAGGGCCGGGGTAAGGGAAGCGATCTGCCCTTATCGAGACCACTGCCCCGTTAATCTTGGCCTAACTTGATGTCTGTGGGCTGTAGTGCGCCTGGAGCATCAAGTAGTGGGCGTCATCCTTCGACGGGCTCGGGATGACTTGCTTCTGGATAGGAGAGGATAGGTGAATTCTAACGAACCGCTTTGGTACGAGGATGCGGTATATTACGAAGTGTTCGTCCGGGCTTTTGCAGATAGCAGTGGAGACGGGATTGGCGATCTGCAGGGGCTGACGGGCAAGCTCGATTATCTCAAGGAGCTGGGCGTGGATTGCGTCTGGATGCTGCCAATCTACCCCTCCCCGCTGCGGGACGACGGCTACGACGTGGCCGATTTCTACCGGATCCATCCCAACTATGGCACGGTAGAGGATTTCCGGGAGTTGGTGGACGCGGCCCACGAGCGCGGGCTGCGGGTGATCGCCGACCTGGTACCCAATCACAGCTCGGACCAGTGCGCCTGGTTCCAGGCCTCCCGCGACCCGAATCACGCCGAGCACGCCAAGTACCGTGATTGGTACGTGTGGAGCCCGACGGACGAGCCGTACGCCGACACGCGCATTATCTTCATCGACTACGAGCCATCGAACTGGACGTGGGATCCGGTACGGGGCGAATATTACTGGCACCGCTTCTTCCATCACCAGCCGGACCTAAATTATGACAACCCGGAGGTCCAGGAGGAAATGTTGAAGGTAATCCAGTTCTGGCTGGACCAGGGCATCGACGGCTTTCGCGTGGACGCGGTGCCCTACCTATACGAGCGGGAGGGGACCAACTGCGAGAACCTGCCCGAGACGCACGCCTACCTGAAGCGGATGCGGGCCTATGTGGATGAGGTTGCACCGGGCACGATGCTGCTGTCGGAGGCGAACCAGTGGCCCGAGGATGTGCGCCCATACCTGGGCGACGGTGACGAGTTCCACATGAATTTCCACTTTCCGCTGATGCCGCGGATCTACCTGGCGCTGGCCCGCGCTGACCGCACGCCGATCCTGGAGATCCTGGCGCGCACGCCGCCGATTCCGGAGACCTGCCAGTGGGCCACCTTCCTGCGCTGCCACGACGAGCTGACACTGGAGATGGTGACGGAGGAAGAGCGGCAGTTCATGTGGGATTTCTACGCGCCTGAGCCGAGGATGCGGCTGAACCTGGGTATCCGCCGCCGCCTTGCCCCCCTGTTAGAGAACGACCGGGATCGGATCGAGCTGGCGAATTCGCTGCTGTTCACGCTTCCGGGCGCGCCGGTGGTCTACTATGGTGACGAGATCGGCATGGGCGACGACATCTGGTTGGAGGACCGCGACGGGGTGCGCACGCCAATGCAATGGTCGGCAGGCCGAAACGCGGGCTTTTCAGATGCGGACGCGGAGACGCTTTACTGCCAGCCGATCGATGACAAGGTGTACGGCTTCCAGCGGGTAAACGTCGAGGCCCAACGAGCAGATGGCAAGTCGCTGTGGCACCGGATGCGACAGATGATCGCGACACGCAAGGCACAGCCGGCCCTGGCGCGGGGCAATGTGCGGTTCCTGGCTGTGGGAGACCGGGCTATCCTGGCCTTTCTGCGGAGGCATGAGGAGCAGACCGTGTTGGCGGTGCACAATCTGTCGGACAAGCCGGTGAAGACAGCGCTGGACCTGGGCGAGTACGCGGGCGCTGAGGCGGTGGATGTGCTGGACGGGGAGCTGCTGGAGCTGGTGGGAGAAGGGACGTATAATCTTGCCCTGTCGCGATACGGGTACCGCTGGGTGCAGTTGAGGTAAGACAACCCTTGGCAAAGGCCGGTCGCGGCATATGCCAAGATGCTAAGCTTTGCCCACTAGACCCCCGAGGTTTGCCAAAGCCTCGGGGGTCTTGAGTACACAGGATTACCGCCCTCCACGCACGCGACGGTAGTCTTAGCCGCGCAGCCGGTCGCGGTTGCCGTATCCACCGCCTGCGTAGGAGCCGAGGTCAATCAGGATGGCAATGCCAAGCCATAGCCACTCAAGACCGTTGATCCCGCCTCCGTAAAAGATGACGTACGCCAGCGTGGTCCAGGGAGCAAAGATAACGCCCAGGATCGGCCAGATGATGGCATTGAAGGCAGCGTTGAAGCGGCTAGTTGAGAAGAGCCACCAGATTATGAGCGCCAGACGGGGACCCGCCAAGAGCAGGGTCGTCAACATACAGCACATGTTCTCCTCCTTGATTCATCTTTGTACTTCTTCTTATAAAACACCGAAAGACAACTATAGATGCGCACGATTCATGCAGTCGGCCATTTGCACCTGCCATTATGCCACAAAGCCGTGCTAAAGGCACGATCCTTGCGGTCTTCCAGGGCAAGCAAGAGTAGCCCAGCATGATCAGGCGCGGCCCAGCAAGGCGCGGAAAAAGCGCCGGGGTGAGAAGGGCTGCCCGGAGAGCAAGTTCTGGGCATGGAACATGGCAGCGACGGCCCGGATGATCAGGTAGGCGGTGCCCAGCATCAGGGCGGCGGAGAGCAACAGCTGCCACAGCGGGACGCTGCCATCGGTGAGGCGCATCATCATCAAAACGGGGGCAGTGAGCGGGACGATACTCAGCACGACAGGCAAGACCGCCTCTGTGTCCCCTGCCATCGGTGCGAGCAGGCCGACGATGTAGCCGATCAGCAGCGGGCTGAGGATAACGAAACTGGCCTGCCCAGCCTCCTTCAGGCGCGGGGTAAGCGCGCCCACCCCGGCCATCAGGCTGCCGTACACCGCGTAGCCAAGCAGGTAGAACACCACTCCCCAGAACAGGATGGAGGCCGGGATGCTAAAGCCTTCAGGTAAGGCAAGGGTCGTGCCGCCCAGGTTGATCATGAGATAGGCGGTGCCCACCCAGACGATGGTCTGCACCAGCCCTGCGGCGCCCAGGGCTGCAACCTTGCCGACGAGCATCTGCCTGGGCGAGATGGACACCATGAGGATCTCCATGGTGCGGTTCTCCTTCTCACTGGAGACATTCTCAGAGAGAAGGTTGGCACTCATCATAAAGGAGACAAAGAGCAGGATCACCATTACCGCCGGGAGGAACTGCACCACCTCGTTGGACTCCACGTTGCCAGGCTGAGCGCTGGGTGCCAGGCTGGTCCACTCCAGATGGATCGGATCCCAGACTATACTTGCCAATTCGGGGTCGTCTACCAAGTTTTCCACCAGCGTCCGGAGGATGACCCACTCCTGGCCATCGGAGAGGAGGGGCTTGGAGTCGGGATAGACGTAGTACAGCTCGCCGCGCTGCACATAGTCGGCCGGGATGAGGTAGTAGGCAGTGATCTGGCCTACGGCAAGGGCCTCCTGGGCGAGTTCTTCGCTGGGATAGGATCGGAGGCGGCCGGAAGGTATCGCGTCTGGGATGAAACGGATCAGGCCGCTCTGGTCGACGTACCCCTCGATCTGGATCGCCGGTGGGAGCGGAGCATTCTGCGCACCTGCACTGGGGTCCTCATCGCCGCGCAGGAAGGAAATCACGATGACAACTACTGCGGCGAGGATAGGTAGCCCGAAGCCGATCAGCAAGTAGGAGCGGCGCCGGAACGTGGTGGCAAGCTCGTGGCGGAAGACGAGAAATGTCTTGTTCATGATGACCTCGCTCTCACCAGCGCGCGCCAGTCCAAACGCTGCCCGTATCGGAGCATGCCCATGCGGAAGGCGCGACCGGCAAGCCACAGGGCCGCGATGGCGTAGAGGAGCTGCAGGGCAAAGCTCACGGCAACCTGCCACAGGGGCACCGAAGCAAAGATTGTGCGCAGAATGATGGTCAGGAGCGCCGTAAAAGGGAGAAAGCTGAACACGGTAGGCAGTACCGCGTTTGGTGAGTTGATGAGCAGTCCAGCAAGGTAGAGGGGTACGACGTGCAGAATGAAAAAGATGGAACCGGTGGCCTGGCTCTCCTGGGTGGAGGTAGTAATGGCGCCAATGGCAGTCATGATGGCAGCAGTAAAGAGGTAGGAAGGGATGCCCAGGGCGAAAGTTACAAGAATCAGCTGCCAGTCAAGGCTGAGATCCTGGAACCACTCCACACCAGCGCTGCGCGCTACGACGACGGAAATAAGGCCAAAGATTATCCAGGTAACGAGCTGGGTAAGGCCGACGGCGACGATGCCCAATACTTTGCCGGTAATGAGCTGCCTTGAGGAGACCGAGGTGACCAGGACCTCCATGGTGCGGTTCTCCTTCTCCTCGACGACGGCCTGCATGAGATAGCTAGCGTTCATAAGCAGGAGGAAGAGAAAGGCGAACCCGATTAGCATGGGCATGATGATGCCAAAAGTGGGCCCGTCTCTCGGAACCTCATGGCGGGCATCGAGCGACCGGACGGTGACGCCCTGGCCGATGAGCGTGGCGCGCCGGGCGACTTCTTCGGGTCGATCAGCCAGGAGGTTGAACTGGACAAAGTCGAACAACTGGCGGATGGTGCCGCCTCCGGGCTCGTCCAGGTAGTAGAGAGTCATGTCCCTGTTCCCGGGATAGCCGGCGGGGATGACAAGGAAGGCCTGGATCTGGCCCGAATCGAGGGCAGCGCGGGCGTCCTCCTCAGCCTGGAAGGGCAAAAAGTCAAGGGACGCTGCAGATCCGGAGACAGGCACAGGAGCAGGATCGGCAAACAAGCCGCTGCGATCGACATAGCCGACCGGCGAATCGTCGTTTTCCGTCGACTCCATGTAAAAGCCGACGCCGACGTTAAGGGCAATGATCAGAGGAACGCTCAGCAGGGTGATGAGAAAACTAGGCTTGAATACGTTCCGCCTGTACTCGTGGCTGGCAATGCGGACCAATTTATGCACAGCTGCCTCCTCCACTCACTGGTCAGCGACGACGCGGATAAAGATCTCGTCCAGGGTCGGGACAGCGATCTCGAACCTCTCGACGATCACGCCCTGGGCAACCAAGTTGCTCAGGATATCCTGGGGCCCGGTCTCGTCTGCCAAGGTCAGCTTCAGTGCGCCGTTGTGAGGAGCGCTCTCTACCACGCCAGCCAGGGAGGGCAGCTCGCCCATAGCACTCACAAGTACGGCGTGACCCGAGTAGCGGCGGCGGATCTCATCGAGCCTGCCGTAGAGCACGTCGTAGCCATCATCGATGAGCAGTATGCGGTCGCACAGCTCCTCCACCTGGTGCATCTGGTGGGTGGACATGAGGATGGTGGTACCCTGGGCGCGCAGCTCGCGCATGAGGTCCTTGACCAACTGGGTATTGATGGGGTCGAGGGCGGTAAAGGGCTCGTCAATGATCACCAGCTCGGGCTGGTGCAGGATGGTATTGATGATCTGCGCCTTCTGCTGCATGCCCTTGCTGAGTTCTTTGACCTTCTTGTCCTTGTGCGCTGCCAGGTCAAAGCGCTCGAGATAGCCGGTTAGCCGTTCTTGTGCAGCCACCGGGGGTTGTCCCTTCAACGAAGCCAGGTAGAGAAGACAGCGCTCGAGGGGAAGGTCCTGGTAGAGACCACGCTCCTCAGGCATGTAGCCGATGCGATCCTTTTTGCCCTCGTCCATCGGCCCGCCAAGAATAGAGACGGTGCCGCGATCGGGCTTGAAGATGTCGAGCATCATGCGTATGGTCGTGGTCTTGCCCGCCCCATTGGGACCAAGCAAGCCAAAGATCTCGCCGCGCTCGACATCAAAGGATACATCGACTACGGCCTGGGTGCTGCCAAAGGACTTGGCGACGTGTGCGATCTGGACTGTGTGCATCAGTTATTCCTTTCGCTGCTAGAGCGCTGGACTGTGGTCCAGCGCGAGCCAGGGTTGGCACAAGCTCGCGAGAGCCTGGATGCGCATTTCATTCGATCGGCTTGAGGGCATCGATGGCAGGCATGTAGACGGACGCGACCAGAGCTTCCCGCTCGTCGGGCGTGCTTTGTAGCAAGATAAGAAGCACCTGATCGCCACTCTCGGTGAGGGCGATGTCGACAGCGACAGTCTGCACCTCCAAGCTAAAGAGTGCCCAAGAGAGACCATCCGCCTCGTACTCCTCCATGCCAACCTGGGCATCTTCTGCACCCATTCGGGCCAGCAAGCCCGCCAATAGGTCACTGGCAGTGCCCGGCGCGGCCTGCTCGATCAAGGTGGTGACATCGAGGGCCGAGTTAGCGCGGGTATAGACACCCGGTGCGGCCTCGGTCCAGCCCACAGGCGCAAGCCCGGTGATGCCCATGGATTCGTTAGTGAAGGGTTCCATCTCGACGGGTGTAGCTTCCCCGGATGGCACCACGAACTCGGCTTCCATCTCAGCCATGCAAGAGGCGTCAAGCAGCGTTGTCGGGTCGTCGAAGAAAGCGATCATCGTATCGCGCGGGCAGCCCGCCACCGTGCTGGCACCATGCCCCACACCCGGGAACTCGAGGACGGTGCTGTTAGAAAGCGTATCTGCGGCGCGGTAGGCCCAAGCCGGCGGCGTAATTGGGTCAAACTGCCCCGTCATCAGCAGTGTGGGGATGTCGCTGGTCACCGGCTCATTCTCGATGGGATCAGCCTCGCCCGAATCCCACTCGGCGCACGTATAGAAGAAGGGCTTGCCAACTAGCGCATTGTTTAGGAAGCGGATCAAACGAGGGTATCCAGCCAGCAGTTCCTCATATTCCTCAAACAGGCTAAAGGGATACTCTTCGTTACACTGCACAGAAATCTGCATGCCCAAGCTCACCACATCACGCTGGGCCATCAGCGAGCCCTGTATCAGAGAGATCAGGTCAAAGTCCCCGTCGGCGGCGTCATAGATGATCTGCGGCAGCGAGGGAATGACATCGGTGTGATAGAGGAAGCTGAAGAGGATGGCCACCAGATCAGAGCCGTACATGAGGACATCGTAGCTCTCCCTGGTCAGGGCATTGGTAATCTCGAACTCTGCCGGAGTCTGGTCCAGGCGGTCCACGGTCTCAAAGAAGACGGTCTCCAGGTCGGGGAAGGCAGCGTTGCAAGCAGCGTCTGCCGCGCAGCTCTCGAATAGCGCATCGAAGGCGCGCACGGTGTTGGCAGGCAGGGCCATGTAGAGGTCTACGTCGGGGGGATAGACAGCATCGAGTACCACACTGCGCAGACCGTCAGGATAGTCGCGCATCACGTCCAGTGCCAAGCGCGTGCCGTACGAGGTGCCCCACAGGTTCGCCTGATCGTAGCCGAGGGCCTTCCGCAGGTCCTCGACGTCGGCAGCGTTGGTGGGAGTGTTATAGTCCGACAGGTCTGCAATGGCGCTCAGATCCTGCTCGCAGGCCTGCACGGCCTCCAGGTACAGCTCGTTCGCCTCATCCTCGGTGACCAGCTTGCCGTCTACCTCCATATCGAGCAGCTCGAGGCCCAACTCGGATACGCCGGGGCAGTCGAGGGCGGGCTGTGAGAAGCCTACCCCTCGCTGGTCCAGGAAGATGAGGTCGCGACCTTGGGCAAGGACAGGAGCGAAAACGATATCAAAGGTAAGAAAGAGGTACTCGAGTGCGCTGCCGCCGGGACCGCCGGTGAGGTAGATGATGGGATCGGAATGGGTAGCCCCGCCGGGCGGGTGAAATATGGCCACGGCCAGGCGGATGGTGCGAGTATCGGGATCAGCCCGATCCTCGGGTACGCTCAGATAGCCGCAGTCGACGGAATTGCCCTGAACCTGACCTGCAGGCAGTTGCATGGGACAGGGCACTTGTAGAAAGGCCCCGGTGGCGCTGGTGGGCTCGGGCGTGGGGCTGGGAATGGGCGTCTCGGTGGGAGGCGCGGTGGTAGCTGCCGGCGCAGTGGTGGCAGTGGGCTCCACCACGGGCTCGGTCGGCGTGGCGGTGGGTTGGCCGCAACTTGCCAATAGCAATGCCAAGGCAACGACAGAAAGCATGATCTTGGACTTCATCGTTCTTTCTCCTTAAGGCCTGAATGCCAGGCTCCAGACTACAGGGTGTGGTGATATCACACGCATTGTGATGATCACGCACCGGCACCGGCACCGCCTCCTCCTTGTCCCTACACTTTAGCACGGGACAGCGAAACATTCCTGAAAGGCGCCTGACATCAGGCGGACTTGCCTGCCACCGACTGACGCTGGTTCGCGAATCTGGTGCGGCAAGCGATGCCTAGAGCGATGGGCAAGCAATGCCATCTTATCACACCTTCGAGTCGGCGGCAATCGCAGCGTGCATCATGTGAGGAATTCCGTTGGAGAGGATCAGCTGCATCTGTAAGACCTGTGGCCTTCCTTGTATCCAGGGAGGTGACGCGGCTGGGGGATTGCCTGTTTTTCCGTCCGTATACTTCTGTTGTATAATCTCGGATGGCGCTAGCAATGCGAAGAGACGGATACCAGCAAATCGCAACGACGGGAGGAAGACACGTGAAGATCTTGATTGCAGCCGATATGGAAGGGATCACAGGCGTGGTGCACTGGGATCAGGTCGACTCGAGTCACAAGGAATACGAGCGGTTCCGCAAACTGATGACGGGAGATGTCAATGCAGCCATCGAGGGCGCGTACGAGGGCGGAGCTGAAGAGGTAGTCGTGTCCGACGGGCACGGCGGCGCGCGTAATATCCTGGTGGAGGAGATGGACGCGCGGGCGCGACTCAACTCTGGCAGCCCATCGCCTTTTGCCATGATACAGGGCGTGGATACGGGAATAGACGCGGCGATGTTCGTGGGTTATCACGCCCGGATGGGTTCGCGAAACGCGATTCTGGACCATACCTGGTCCAGCTCGTGCGTGGCAAATGTGTGGCTGAACGGACAGCCGGTGGGCGAGATCGGCTGGAATGCGTCGGTGTGCGGACACTACGGGGTGCCGGTAATCATGATCTCGGGCGACCAGACGGCGTGCGCGGAAGCAGTGGCGCTACTCGGCACAGTCGAGACGGCGGAGGTCAAGCAAGCCCGGGGGCGGATGGCAGCCGAATGTCTTCCGCCGGAGGTTGCGAGGCAGAAGATCCGCGAGGCAGCTGCGCGAGCGGTGCGCGGTCTGCGGGCAGGGCAGGCGACAGAGCCACTGCACCTACAGGCTCCACTGAGGCTGACACTAGAATTGGTTACCTCGGATATGGCAGACCGTGCGGCGATCTTGCCGGGCGCAGAGCGTCTGGAGGGCAAGCGGGTGGAGATCATGCTGGACGACGCGCCAACTGCCTACCGCGCTTTTCGCTCGGCGGTCGCGCTGGCAAGGCCGTAGGTATTGCCATGGCAGAAATAGCCCAGGCAGGGAGCAGCACGGGAACGCCGGAAGCCGGGATCGATGTCGCCATGAGACTGGCCCTCTTTCCGGTGACGACGCGCTTGCAGCCGAGGCCTGGCGGCGAGCAGTTGCGGATTGCTGGCTGCGACCTGGATAATCTGGCGGAGCAGTATGGCACCCCGCTCTACCTGTACGACCAGGCGACGCTGGACGCGAACCTGGAGAGCTACCAACAGGCGTTGAGCCGCGCCTATCCTGGATCGTGGGGCATCACCTATGCTGGTAAGGCGTTCCTCTGTGTGGCGCTGGCCCAGTGGGTGCAGCGGCGGGGCCTATGGATGGACTGCACGGGCACGGGTGAGCTGGCCATCGCGCTGGCTGCTGGAGCGCAGCGGAAGCAGATCCTGGCGCATGGAGTGAACAAGAGTGCAGCCGACTTGATCTCAGAGCTAACCACGGCGGGGACTATCGTGGTAGATAGCCTGGTTGAGCTTGACAAGTTGACCAGGATGATTGCCCGGACAGATGGCCCGGTGCCTGACCTGTGGCTGCGCCTAAGGCCCGGACTGGCGGTGGATACCCACAGCCACACGCAGACCGGCCAGGAAGACAGCAAGTTCGGAATGGGCGAGGCCGAGGCGCTGGAGGCGATCCGGCTGTGCAGGCTGCACAATCTGCCGCTGACAGGTATACACTTTCACCAGGGCTCCCAGTTCCGCGACCCAACACCGATCGGGCCAGCACTGGAAAAGGCACTGGATCTGGTTGTAGAGCTGAGAGGTAGGGGAGATTGGCTGCCGCGGGTCCTCTGTCCAGGAGGCGGATGGGGCGTGCCCTATCACGAGGACGACCTGCCCTTCCCGTCGATTGACAGGTACATCGAGTTTGTCGCACAGCACCTGGCGGACGGCTGCCTGCGGCGGGACCTGCCGCTTCCCCGCCTGCAGCTGGAACCGGGGCGGAGCCTGGTAGCCCAGGCCAGTGTGGCTGTCTATCGGGTTGGTTATGTCAAATACACAGCGCACCAGCGCTGGGTGCTGCTGGATGGCGGGCTGGCTGACAACCCCCGGCCCGCGCTCTACGGATCACGGTATACCGCGCTGCCTGTCCGGGCGCCGCAGCGGCCCAGCGCCGGGCCTGCCTGGCTGGCAGGTCCGTATTGCGAGAGCGGCGACATCCTGATCCAAGGCCTTTCCTTCCCTGACGTGGAGGCGGGAGAGCTGGTTGCGGTGCCGATGAGCGGGGCGTACCAGCTCAGCATGGCGAGCAACTACAACGGGGCGTGCAAACCGGCGGTCGTCTGGCTGAGAGATGGGGACAGCTACCTGGTGCAGAGGCGGGAGGAGCCGGAAGACCTCCTGCGGCGGGACGTGGCCCTCGATGAGGTATGGAAATCATCCTTCTGAGCGTGCTTGACTCGTGAACGGGGCATGCTTCGACAAGCTTAGCATACCCCGCCAATGAAGTCATAGTGTCTTGCTCAGGAGTTGCGCGTGCTTCGACAAAGTTGGCATGCCACGCCAATAGGGCCACGGTGTTTCACCCAGAAACTCCATATGCCCCGACAGCGTGCATTGACAGGCATGGGATAGCCTGGCGTGGAGGGCACATGCCGGCTGTTGCGAGCAGGTGGAAGAGACTCGGCCAATATGAGAGCGATGCCGGTCTGTGCTCCAGGGCAACAGTTTTCGCATTTATATGATTTTAATTGACAAATTCATCTCCAGGGGTTATACTATATTTGCAGGAAGATAGAAACACGGGTATGGTTTCATAGCGCTAGCGACCCTTTGTATCACAAGAGGAAGCTGACTGGCGTGCGATGAACTTTGGATCGCATTGAGTGCGATTGGCTGGAAACGGAGGATACTATCATGATGGACTGGGCCATCGCCGCGTTTGAGGTGGACTACCGCACGAAGGTTTTGGAAGATGAAGCGGAGCATGCCCGGCTGTTGAGGATAGCCAAGGCAGCCCGCTCTGAGGAAGAGAGTCTACGCCCGCTGCGGCGTGCGGCGCTCGACCTACGTGCCATGGCAGCTGGGTTATCATGCCGGTTGCAGAGCCGCCTGTCCCCTGGAATGGATGCGGCTGCCTGTTAGCAGCAGGCAGCGACAAGATAGCAGATCAAGGTTATCCCACTCAGCGGGCAACCCTCAGGGGTTGCCCGCGTTTAGTTAGGGCATGCTTGCGTTGCTCACAGGCCTGCCGCAGGCCAGTCTCAGCACACAGGCTGCACAGACATGTGTATTGTGGTCCACCTCGAACTCTGCGGCAGGTTGGAATGAGGGAAACGGCATCTTTTGACCGGCGGTGCGGGGTGTGTTATACTCGAGCAGCATTGGATCGAGCAATCCAGAAGCTTGGGAGAGGCCGCGTTGACTAGATACGACGACCGCCAGGGATTGGGCCGGAGGGGCGAGAAACTAGCCGCCGAAAACCTCGAGGCCAAGGGGTTCCAGATCGTGGCGCGCAACTGGCGCTGTGAAACTGGGGAGCTGGACCTGGTGGCCCGCGACGGCGAATGCCTGGTGATGGTCGAGGTGCGCACCAGGCGAGGACAGTCAATGGGCTCGCCCGAGGAGTCGATCACGGCAGCCAAGCAGGAACGCCTGGCGCTGCTTGGCCTTGCCTACGTGCAGGAGAACAAATGGGCCGGCGACTGGCGCATCGACGTGGTGGCCATAGAGATGGACAGGCGCGGGCGCGTGTCGCGGATGGCCCACTATGAGAATGCAGTCACAGGCTGAGGGGACGATGGTGCACCAGTTCCAAACACAGCACAGCCGCCTGGAAGTCCAGGATCCATGTCCGTGAGCGCACAATTGCCCCCCTTGGTAGCCATTGTCGGACCCACAGCTGCGGGCAAGACTGAGCTGGCCGTGCGTCTGGCGAAGGAGATCGGCGGGGAGATTGTATCGGCGGACTCGCGCCAGGTGTACCGTAGGATGGACATCGGCACGGCCAAGGCAAGCCGCGAGGAGCAAACTCAGGCAACGCACCACCTCATCGACATCGTGGACCCGGACGAGACGCTGGGCCTGGCCCAATTCCAGGAGCTGGCGTACGCGGCTATCGACGAGATCACCGCGCGGGGACGCGTTCCGCAGCTGGTGGGTGGAACCGGCCAGTACGTCATGGCCGTGGTGGAAGGGTGGAAGATCCCGCGCGTGCCGCCAGACCAAGCGCTCCGCGCCAAGCTCTACCGGCAGGCAGACGAGGAGGGGGCAGAGGCGTTGCACGAAGAGCTGCGCAGCCTGGATCGCGCTGCCGCAGACCGGATCGACGCGCGCAACGTGCGACGCGTGGTGCGCGCCCTGGAGGTGTGCCTGATCACCGGCAAGCCGATCTCGGAGCAGCAGGGGAAGAGCCCACCACCCTACCGAATCCTCATGCTTGGGCTGAGCCTGGACCACGAGGCGCTCTATCGCCGCATCGACGAACGGGTGGAAAAAATGATGGAGGCCGGACTGGAGGCCGAGGTACAGGGGCTGGTGGATGTGGGATACGGATTTGCTCTGCCGGCGATGTCGGGTGTAGGGTACGGGCAGTTTGCGCCCTACCTGGCGGGTGAGGCCCCGCTGGAGAGTGTAGTGCGCGAGATCAAGCGGGCGACCCGGCGGTTCGTGCGCCAGCAGGCCAACTGGTTTCGGCCACATGACGCGCGGATCCACTGGCTCGATGCGGCACAGAATCCATACCCGGCTGCGCTCGAGTCAGTCAAGGAATTCTTGAGTGAGGCTTGACCGCGGCTTGCTTACATGGACAGTGACCTTGGATTCCCGTTTTCGCGGAAGCGAGTTACCAGAGCGTCACCCCCGCGAAATGCCTGCCCTCGCGCAAGCGGGGGCGGGGGTCCATGCAGTCCGTCGCCAAGATGAACGGGAGCCCTGGATTCCCGCGTTCGCGGGAATGACGCTGCAGCGGGCAGGCGCAGGAATGCCGTACGGGACGGGAGTTGATTCGCGCAAGGGAACGACATGTGCAAAGGGGTAGTTTGGGAGAGTAGAGGATGAGGTGTCCTCAGTGTGAGACGGAGAATCCCGGCGGCGCTCGGTTCTGCCTGAATTGCGGGGTGGCACTGGAGCAGCAGTGCGCCAATTGCGGGACTGCGCTACCTGGCGGAGCACGCTTCTGCATGCATTGCGGCCAACCGGTTGGCAGCGACACGCCGGCCGATGACGCCCGCTTGAAACGACTGGCAGCGGCCACACCGGCACCACTTGCGAAGAAGGTACTATCTGCCGCCCAGCTAGCTGGTGAGCGGCGTACAGTGACGGCCCTACTCCTGGATGTGGTCAACGCAGCGGCGCTGTCAGAAGCGGTGGGGGCTGAGAGCTGGGCAGCGATCATGAATGGCGCCCTAGACCGATTCTATCCGGTCATCTACCGCTACGAGGGATCCATCGCCCGGCTATTAGGCGACGCACTGCTGGCCTTTTTCGGTGCTCCAGTTGCCCACGAGGACGACGCAGTGCGTGCTGTGCGGGCGGCGCTGGATCTGGTAGAGGTGGCGCGGGAGTACCGATCGGCGGTGCGCGATCGGTATGATGTCGAGTTTGCGGTGCGGATCGGGCTGAATACAGGGCCGGTGACGATGGGGCGTGTGAGCAGCGATCTGCGCTACGAATACACTGCCATGGGCGGCACGGTGAACCTGGCTGCACGTGTTCAGGCCGATGCGCAACCGATGTCGGTCCTGATCTCCGAGCACAGCCATGACTTTGTGACGGCGTTTTTCGAGACCCAAGACGCTGGACTGGTCCGCGTTAGAGGATATGCCGGCCCAGCGCGATACTACAAAGTGCTTGGTGCCAAGACCACTCCAGAGCCTGTGCGCGGCCTGATGGGGCTGGAGAGTCCTATGGTGGGCCGGGAGGCAGAGCTGGGGGCACTGCTAAACCTCTGCGAGGCAGTGCAAGCGGGATTGGGACGGGCCGCGCTGGTGATCGGCGAACCTGGCCTGGGCAAGACACGGCTGATTGCAGAATGGAGGGCGGCTGTAGAGGCCGACGAGCAGCCAGATGGCAGGACGCCACGGTGGGTAGAAGGGCGCTGCCTTTCGTACGGGCAGGGGCAGGCCTATCACCTATTGATCGATCTACTGCACTCCCTCATGGGGGTTCCCGACATGGCTGAGGAGCCAGAAACCCGCGCGGCGCTGAGGGCCCTGACCGATGAGCTGTTCGGCAAAGAGTCAATGGAGGTCTATCCTTATCTAGGACACCTGCTTCTGCTCAAGCTTGACGGCGAGGCGCTGGAACAGATAAAGCCGCTGGATCCGCAGGCGCTGCAGACCCAGTATCTGGCAGCCCTGCGCAAGTTGTTGCAGGCTCTGACCAACCAGAGGCCCCTGGTGGTAGTACTGGAGGATCTGCACTGGGCCGATCCGTCTTCTACTGAGTTGCTAGTACGGCTGCTGCCTATGGTGTCGTCCGTGCCGGTGCTGTTGTGCATGGTCACCCGCCCCGAGCGCGAAGCACCGAGCTGGAAGCTGGTCACCGCTGCGCGAGAGACGATCGGCGGGAGCCTGACCGAGATCAGCCTGGGCACTCTGTCGGAGGATGATAGCCGGCAGTTGGTGGCCAATCTGCTCAAGATTGAAGCGTTGCCAGACAGGACACGGAGCGTCATCCTGAAAAAGGCGGAAGGCAATCCCTTCTTTGTCGAAGAGATCGTGCGCATGTTGATCGACCGCGGCGCAGTAGTCCGCCAGGATGGTGGCTGGACAGCAGGCGCGGAGATCGACAACGTGGACATACCAAGCAATCTGGAAGGATTGCTGATGGCGCGCATCGACCAACTGCCCGACGAGGCCAAGCATATCCTCCGCGTGGCGGCAGTGATCGGGCGGCAGTTT
>JASFLR010000005.1:0-16794 GCA_050117995.1 Anaerolineae bacterium | reverse complement strand
ACCACAGGCCGGAACCAGGGCAAGAGGCCTGTCCAGTGACAGCACGAGCCCAGATCATCTACCGTCGGCGCTGCCCCCACCATTCCACCGAAATAGGGACATCCGTTCGCCGCCGCTCCAGAGGCGCTGGACACCGTGCCGCACTTATTGGCGTTCTTCTAGCGACTTGCGGATGGCACGGACCTCTTTCAGGAGCGCGCCCAGCCCTTCCGGCAGGGCAACGCCCGGTTCCGCTTCTACATCAGCCTGTGTTGGCGCCATGCCACCGCGGAATCGACGCAGTTCATCAGCGACTCTTTCGTACACTTGCTGAACGTCCGACAATCCGACCAGTCGCTCTTCCGCGCCTTTCTGGCCACTCATCCCGGCAGTCTGTATATTCAGCGTGCCGATGCCCAGCAGGCGGTCAACCACATCACGCTTGACCTGCATGTTCGTCACCGTGCGGTAGGGTACGTGTTTGACCGACTTGGTCCAGATGCCCACGTTAACCACCACCTCATCGTCCTGAACCTCGTAGCGCAGGCTACGATAGTATGGGCCAGACAGGATCATGGTGACCAGCCACCAGAGCCCTGCGAGAGCGGCGTCAACCAGGACGAGCACCAGCACCCCACCCGGCCTCAGCTCGCCAACT
This sequence comes from Anaerolineae bacterium, assembly GCA_050117995.1. GTDB lineage: Bacteria > Chloroflexota > Anaerolineae > JAAYZQ01 > JAAYZQ01 > JBFFCR01. The sequence goes on along the minus strand of JASFLR010000005.1, from coordinate 16,157 downwards.
ACGCCCAGGAAAACACCGAAAATGACCCCACCCGCCACAATGGCCAGTGCGACAATAGTAAAGATTAGGCGCATCCTGAACAAGTACTTGAGATCCGGCTTGATCGTTCGCACCTTCATTTTACACCCCTTTCAGAGTATGCCAACGGAAACAGATAACCTCATCATAGCATAGTGCGAGAAAACTTCACGACCACATTCTCCCAGGAATCTGACACAGATGTGCCACCAGACACACGCAGACGCTCGGACAGCCGCCAACCGCACAGCACCAGAATCACTGCCACCATCCAGAAAAAGTGCGCCAGACAGCGTTCGTGTACACTGCCTGGCGCCACTTGGTTACTTGGGAGCTAACGGCGATGTGCTATTCAGCGCCCATGCCCGCCAGGCCTAACCTGGCAAGCACCTGAGGTTGGCTAGCCAGAGCCTGTCGCGCAGCGAAAGCAGCCTCTTCGTACCAATTCATCGCGGCTGCCATGGCCGTCCGCCCCGGCCCCTCGGCACTTACCAATTCGGCAAGCACCCCCTGGCCCTCAGCCCACTTGACCTCGTCGTAACCATACTGCGACATGGCTGAGGCGATATCCAGATCCCAGGGCCCGTAGGTCACCAGGTTGTGCATCTGCCGAGCGACAGCGCTCGCCATGGGACTCCCCTCATGATGTGCTACCATTCCCAGCATGCTACCTCCTCAGGTACAGAACAACCGGTGGCTCAGCCTGCGTCCGCCCTGAAGCGACGAGGAGATCACGGGTTCTCTACCGAGCCCGGCTCTCCGCTCTCTGGGCAGATGGCAGGAATCGAGCCTCGATCCGCGCTCCCAGGGATACCAGCCTCAGGCCGACCCCGCACATCATCCAACGGAACCGCCAGGATAGTGCCGCGATGGACTGTCCCTTCACCAAGCGCACGAGTCGCCTGGAATCAGCTGCGGCAAGCTCGTGCCGTACGCGGTGGTTCATCTCGCGATTCAAGAGCATCCAATCCTCGTTAAACATCGCTAACCTCCCTGATTTCTCGACTGATAGGAACAGCGATACGATTCTTCCCTCTGCAAGGGCAGGGGAACAGACATAAGCCCGGAACACAAGGTTCACCCACTCCTCACACTCCAATTGTATAGGAAAATCGCTCTAACGACATCGGCCATTGAGGCTATTCTCCATTGGACAGAAGGACTATCTTGCCCTGGTCAGATGGCCAATAGCCTGCGGATAGCGATCTGCTGCCTGCTTGACGAAATCCGTGGCGCCGGTATCGAACCAACCCAGGTCCACTGCCGCCCTACACGCGCTGTCCGTGTCCTACCTTGGCATATGAGTACCAGGTCGCAAGCAGACACAAGAAGTAGGTACTCAGCGTGAACGCGCCAAAACCCTTGCCAATGAGAAACGAGTAGCCGATCATCCCCATCTGAGCCAGGTAGAAGATCAGTAGGTAGGGACCAAGCAGAGCCGTGCCCCGAAAGTCCACCTGCAGAACATAGTCGAGGAGCGTCTCAACCAGCAGATGCACTACCATGATACCCGGCAACACAACCGTCCACCACTCACGTCCCCCGGCCAGGTTGAAGAAAAACGCCAAGCTGAAGGGCACTGTCAGAGCCACCGTAGCCAAGCCCAGAGCCTTCTCGGCGCGCTGCAAGCCCCAAGGCCTGCACAGGAATACGCCGATCAAGAGAATGTTGAATAGATTGGCGCTCACAAACACACTCAGATCGACGGCCACAGTGCTCGAGTGAGAGATCATCTCTACCTCCCTCTGGTTGAGCGTTCGCACTGACTCATGCTGGCTGCGGAACCAGCCTGTGGGTACCTGCAGCCCATGGCACTCACTCAAGCTTCAGTATAGCACGGGAATCCCCCAGACGCATCAGCCATCTGGGGGATTCTTTAACTGGCCACCCAGCCAGTCTGGTCACTGGTCAGTCGGCCACTACTCAGTGCCCACCATGCCCCTTGCCACGCCAGTCTCAGCGCAGGTTTGGTGGAACTATTCGGGCAGGCTACATAGGTCCGAATGTGGGAGACGGCACCCGCGGCGCGACGTCCTTCCTGATCTTGGGTACGCCTCGCACCCCAACATGGCCCAAGCCGCGAACCTTGACGTCCAAGCGATCAACAGCCCAGACATCTGCCCTGCCGAGTCCTTTGAGTGAGACGAGTGCGCTCCGGCTCTTCAGATTGTGCGCCTTGTAGTGCCCCGGGCCGTTGACGGATACACGTTGTTCCTCTACCTGTCCGTCCAGCTCGATTCTGCCTACACCCCGTAGATCCACATCCAGACTCTGTGCTGTAAGCCAGCCGATTGCCATCTCACCTGCTCCATTTAGCTTCAGGCTCAGGTTATGGGCACTTAGCTCGGCAGCATTGGCGTGCACAAGGCCCAGCAGTTCCAGAGAGGCGAGAGTCCGAACGGTGATAGTGTAGCGGATGGTAGGTCGGGTAGAGCTAGTGGAGAGAGCGAATCCCAGCTTGTCCATCCAGCCTCCCTCATACCGTATGATAAGCACCTTTCCACTGACGACCGTCGTGACCTTGGGCAGAATGTCCACGCGCCCCATCACGGTCAAGGACTCGTGCTCACCTTGCGTGATCCGCACCTGGTTCATGATGTTGTCTACTCGCAGAACCACCCGGTCAAAGCTACACACCTCTCTACTCTCAGAGATATAGTCAATAGCAGCCATCTTCTTACCCCTTTCCTTTCTTGTTCTCCTCTGACCAGCACCGATTGGCCGGCAAGTCGACTACAGTGTCCTCACATTGTATACATCGTACGGATAACAGCGATACACCCAGGTCCCGAATGCGTATCAAGAGCCCGTACAGCGCTGCCTGATCAGCTATCCGTGCAGCGATGACAGTCTCGCCGCTGGCCTTGAGCGTAACAGACAAGCTTTCAAAAGCCTGGAGACGATGTAAAGCCAGGTGGCCTCTCATCGTGATCTCGTAGAGCTTGCCAGTCTTTGTAGATTCGGCACGCATCTAGCAGGCCTCACATCTCAGACCGAGCACCGGGCTCACCACCAGACATACGGGAAGAACCGGGCACATCGAGGTTAACTGAGTTGATTGTGCAGATAGTACAGATGACATGATCCACCCTCCTCTGTCACTTTGGCGTTCTTCCCGTTTGGGCCTCACGCCTTACAGTATAGCTGTCCGAGGGGTGGGATGTCACCACCCTGGCGAGTAGTTATGGGGGGTGGTTTTCCATTCAGAGGAGTGGATCTAGAGGAGTTCCAGCTCCTGGGCCCGGGCTGCTGCCTCCACACGGTTGCTCACGCCCAGCTTCCCATAGAGGTTCTTTGCGTGCCACTTGATCGTGTTCAGCGAGAGGTACAGCGACTCTGCAATCTCGGGATTGGACCTTCCGGCGGCAATGAGGCGCAGAATCTCCAGCTCTCGCGCCGTAAGGGGCTCCATCAGCGAGTCGGCACCTCGCTCCACGGAAGTGCCTTGCCTTAGAAATGCCTCCAGCACGGAATCGACAAAGTGAGGAGCGATGTGCCGCACATTGGATAGTACTGCTGCAATCACCTCTCCCTCGTCCAAAAATGCACGGAGGTAGCCCTGTGTTGCTGCCAGGCGCAGTGCACTCTTGACACGACTGTGGGCAGCATCCCTCTGTCCCTGCGCCCAGCGCATGCGCGCTTGCAGTAGATAGATGGTGATCAGGGCACGCCGCCGCCCACCGTCTTCTGCCATCTGTTCTATGGTGGACAGGATGAGGCCCGCCTCCTCGTACCGCCGCTGGACCAGCAACAGGCGCGCAAGAGTGATGTAGATATCCTCTTCATATCGACCAGGCGAGTCGTGGACGCTGAGCCCTGCGCTTTCGGCCCAGTGATCGGCGGCAGTGATGTCACCCACTCGCAGATTGATCTCGGCCTCAAAGGCCTTGAACCAATCGACCTGGGGCACCTCCAGGTCCAGGCGAGCCGTGAACTGAAACACCTCCTGCACAAGCTCCCGGGCAGCGGCGAACTCGCCAAGGGCCAGATGGACCCGGGCCAGCGTGCGTTGAACCCGGAGGACGGCATCGGCGAAGCCTGTCACCCGCGCCAGGTCCAACGCCTGCTGAGCCTGCTCGCGAGCTCGATCGAGCTGATTCATCTCGTACAACAGCCAACTCTGCGCCAGATTGCTGACCCTGGCAGGGAATGGGGCCTGGAGCGTTTGGCGTCTATCATCCTCTAGCTCCTGACAGAGTGCAAGCGCTTCCCGCAACCTGCCAAGTTCGTTCAGTGCAAAGGCCAGGTTGGTTTGGGCTGCCAGGGCACCCACATGATCCGCAGCCCTGCGACCGGTAGATGCTCCCTCCTGGTAGGCATCAGCCGCCGCCGCTACGTCGCCCTGCCACTCCAGGGTTTGTCCGAGAAGATTCAGGACAAGGCCGCGAAAGAGGTGATCGTCAGCGCCCAAGCAGGCTAGCGCTTCACGGCAAAGCTCAATCGCCTCGGAATAGGAGCCATCGGCCAGGGCAATATGTGCACGCAAGCTCAGCAGTCGTCCAACGCTGGATGGCGGCGCGCTGGAGCTCAGGCTGCGGTGGGCATCTTTTGCATAGGAGGCAGCCCGGCTGAGACGTCCTCGATAGAACGACACAAACCCTCGGTACGTGGCAAGTTCCGCGCTGTCCCGTACTACTTGATTGGGTAGCGCGTCCAGCCAGTCTCGAAGGGTCGACAGAGCGGCAATCTGAAGAGCACTTTCAGCCGCCAGCTCGATCGTGTGCGCTGCTTCCTCCATATCGCCGGAAGACAGCGCATGATTGACCGACTCGAACCATAACTCGTGGCGCCCGAACCAACCGGCTGCGCTCAGGTGCAGCACCGCTCGATCGGCGTCGTCCAGATCGGCGCGCAGGAACTCGGCAAAGAGATGATGGTACCGGTACCAGATACGCTGATCGTCGAGTGGGACCAGGAACAAGTTCGCCTGTTCAAGCTCCCGGAGAACGACGGCAGAGTCATCCCGTCCCGTTAGCAGGTCGCACAACGGTCCGGTCAGCCTGTCTAGGATCGAGGTTTGAAGTAAGAAAGCTCGGATCTCTTCTGACTGCTGGGCCAGCACTTCATCGGCAAGGTAGTCGATGACGTGGCGGTGACTGCCGCTAAAAGCCGCAACAAAGTCCCCCAGGCTTTCCCGAGACCTGCCCCTCATGGAAAGCGCCGCCAGTTGCAGCCCTGCAATCCAGCCCTCTGTCCGGGCCTCGAGGAGGTCGATCAGCTGCGCGTCAATGGTGACACCTAACGCCTGATGCAGAAAGGTAGCAGCTTCTTCCGCCGTAAATCGCAGGTCATCTTCACGCAGTTCCACCAACTGGTTTCGCACCCGCAGGCGGGGCAGGGAGAGGGGAGGGTCGTGGCGTGTCGCCAGAGCCAGATGCATCTGCACCGGCATGTGCGAGATCAGAAACTCGACAGCCTCATGGATCCATTCAAGGTGGATGACGTGATAGTCGTCCAAGACCAGGACAAAGGGACCATATGCCGGAGCAATCTCATTGATCATAATTGTGATCAATCTGTCCGGTGCCGGAAGCTGAGGTGTCCTCAGCAAGCCCGAAACCACTGTCCCCATTTCTCTGTCGACCTGTCGCAGCGCGGCGATCAGGTAGCGCATGAAACGAACCGGGTCATTATCGCCACTGTCGAGTGTGAGCCAGCAAATAGGATACTCGCAGAGGTCGGCCCACTTGCCGAGCAACGCGGTCTTGCCGAATCCAGCCGAAGCAGAAATGAGGGTCAGCTTGCACTGCAGGCTACCCTCAAGTCTATCCAACAGGCGCGGGCGCGGCACCCAGTCGGACCGCACTGGAGGTATGTTCAGTTTTGTGATCAATAGAGGCTCAACCATCGCATTGCGTATCTTATCACGATTTCCCCGTGCATTCAAATCGATGGCTGCCATCCTTGCAGAATCCGCCCGGGTGATGTCCGGGCGAAGGCGACAGAGCAACGCTGTCCGATTGCCAGGCAGGGCCCACAACCAGTGCATCAGAGCTGAGGCTGGACAGAGAACGCATTCCTGCGTATAATGCCTCAAGAGGAGGATCTGAACGTGACGCACACCACAGTAGGATTGTCTGCAAGCGAGGTCATTGCCCGGCGAGAACGCGGTCAGGGCAACGGCATCCAATTTCAGACGAGCCGCACTTACCTTCAGATCCTGCGCAAGAATGCCTTCACCTTTATCAACAGCGTGCTCTTTGGCATTGGCGTGGTCCTGATCTTGATGGGCCAACTCGGCGATGCGGTGGTGACCGCCGGCCTGGTGCTGATGAACGTCATCGTGGGGGTCTACCAGGAGGGCCGCGCCAAGCGCAAGCTCGACCAGATTGCCCTACTGACCCGGCCCAAGGCGACTGTGCTCCGCGATGGACAGGAACAGAGTGTCGATCCCAGCGAGGTAGTGCTCGGTGACGTCCTGATTGCCCGACCCGGCGACCAGATCATCGTCGATGGAGAGATAGTGGGTGACAGGCATCTCGAGGTGGACGAATCGCTGCTGACAGGGGAGTCCGAACAGGTCCAAAAGCGCCTTGGCGAGACAGTGTACTCGGGCAGCTTTTGCGTGACCGGCAGTGCCCACTACGAGGCGCAGCAGGTGGGTGCCGATAGCCTGATCAACCAGATGACCAAGGGCGCCCGAGCCTTCCGCCAGGTGAAAACCCCGCTGCAGCGGGATATTGACTTTATCGTCCGCATCCTGGTATTGCTGTCCACCCAACTGGGCATCCTTCTGGCCCTTTCTTTCCTGATCAAGGATCTGCCCCTGGTGGAGACGGTGCGCATGGCAGCAGTCGTCGTCGCTCTGGTGCCCCAGGGCCTATTCTTCATGACTACCGTGGCCTACGCCATGGGTGCGCTGCGAGTGGCTGGCAAGGGAGCGCTGATCCAGGAAGCCAATGCAGTTGAATCGGTCAGCCACGTCAACCTGTTGTGTTTAGACAAGACGGGGACGCTGACCACCAACCGCATCCAGTTGCACGAGATCCATCCCATGGGCACAACCCTGGACGGCGGCGAGGAGGCGCTACGACGGGTCCTGGGCACTTATGCCGCCAGTGCATCCGGTGGAAGCCGGACCTCAGACGCCATTCTGGCGGCCTGCGGGGGAGAACCATGTGCCATCCAGATAGAGGTCCCCTTTTCCTCAGAACGCAAATGGAGCGCCGTTGCCTTTGACGACCGCAACCTGCAAGGAGTGTACGTTCTGGGCGCGCCAGAGGTGTTACGTCCCAATCTTTCTGCCTACGATGACGACCTGGACGGCAGGTTGGACGCGTGGACGGGCCAGGGGATGCGCGTCGTTCTCTTTGCCCACCATCCGGAGATGCCCAAGCTGGTTGACCCCGCAGGGCAGCCCCAAATGCCACGTGATCTGCTCCCGTTGGCCCTCCTGGGTTTCACCGACGAGCTTCGCCCAAAGGCGCAAGAGACCCTCAAGCGCTTTGGCGAACTGGGTATCGAGACCAAGATCATCTCTGGCGACAATCCCAGGACGGTTGCAGCCCTTGCACGGCAGGTTGGCTTTGCCGAGGACATCCGGGCAGCCTCTGGGTTGGACCTGCAAGATGCCAGCGACGACCAGATCGACCAGCTGGCGGCCGAGACGACCATCTTTGGCCGCATCACACCACAGCAGAAAGAGAGATTGGTTCAGTGCTTCCGCAAGAAGGGGCACTATGTGGCCATGATCGGGGATGGAGTCAACGACGTGCTCTCGCTTAAGCAGGCGCAGATTGGCATCGCCATGCAGAGCGGCAGCCAGGCCACTCGCGGCGTGGCAGACATTGTGTTGCTTGGGGACTCTTTCGAGGCACTGCCCATTGCCTTTCGCGAAGGGCAGCGCATTGTGAGGGGCATGGAGGACGTCGTACGCCTACTGCTCACGAGGACGTTCTACGTGCTATTTCTGATCGTAGCCACCCAACTGGTTGGCATTGCCTTCCCGGTGACGCCAAAGCATAATTCTATCCTGGCCCTGCTGACTGTAGGTATCCCGATACTGGCCATCGCTGCCTGGGCGCGCCCAGGGGCTCCACCCCGCAGCGTGGTACGCTCCACGAGCCACTTTGTCTTTCCAGCAGCCTTTACCATATCGATCGTGGCCCTCGTCGTCTACCTGGGATACCTGACCATGACGAACGATGCAGCATTCGCACGCACCGCACTGACCACAGTGACGATCATGTGCGGCCTGCTGTTGATCCCCTTTGTGGAGCCGCCAACGCAGTGGTGGGTTGGTGGGGACCTCTGGAGCGGCGACTGGCGCCCATCCCTCCTGGCGCTTGGCATGCTGGCGCTGTATGGCGCGATCGTAGCCGTGCCGCCGCTCCGCGAGTTCTTCGAGCTTTCGCTGCTAAGGTGGTGGGACTATCTGCTGATTGCCGCCATTGCAGCAGGATGGGCGCTGGTGTTGCGCATCTTGTGGCGAAACCGCGTATTCGAAAAGGTGTTCGCGCTGGATGGCACGTGAGCGCAATCATGACAGCCACAAACTGAGCTAGTCAAAACGCCACTGCAGAACAGGCACCCTGACCCCAAGCCGTTTCATTCGGCTGAACAAGGCGGCGATCTGGGCCACCAATACCAGTCCAAGGAGCGCCTTGAACCCGACTGACATCAGCCCAGCATTCTCCTGAACCCCGCTGGAATCACCGCCGGTAAGGGTGTAGCCCAGGATCACGCTGGCAAGCACGCAGATGCTGAGCAGGTGCATGCCCAGATCGGCCCAGCGCAGCGCCTCGGTCCAGCGGCCATAGACCAGCTTGACAAGGGCCAGGGTCAGTGTCAAACCCCACCAGAGGTTGAGCCAGGGAATATACGGCAACCACTCCGGCGTGAGCAGTGGCACGAACACATAGGGCTCTACAGCCGAGCTGTAGATGCCGACCTTTTCCGGAAACAGGTTGAACAGAACGATCACGCCGATCAGGATAGAGATTTCCACGAGAGTGAAGAGCCGGTTGATTCGGCTTGCGCTCCCACGGGTCGTCACCTGTTTCATTTTACCCTGGTTAGCTGCAACTGTATTCTGCGCCATAGTCTCATTCCTTTCTGGGGCTTGCCGAACTCGGCAGATCCATTCTCCGACGTGTCCCCATTCGCGTCTGCAGCAAGTATAGACTAGGGTCATCCTCCAGTCATCGGCCATACGGGTTATCTTGCACTTGGTCAGGTGACCAATTTTCTGGATGACAGGGCAAGGTACGGGATCTATAGAAACCACAAGCCAGTCACTACCTGAACACACTTGGAGTCAACGGGGTTATCCTCACTGAGCCCATTGCGCACGCCACGAAAGGAAGACGCCAATGCCAAAGCGCGCTACAGTAGCCATCCTGGCCTTGCTCCTGTTCATTCTGCTCATCGGCTGTGGTGGCGCCCAACCAACGCTGGCACCCTCGATTCCCAGCGCAACAGGAGTGCCGTCCACCGTTACACCTGCTCCACCTGCGCCAAGCCCCACAGCATCCCCGACAAGCCCGACCGACCTCTCTCCTGAGGCCCTGACCTACCTGGACGAGGCCCTGGATATCATACAGGAGCACTCACTCAATCGGGAGCAGATCGACTGGGAACGCTTGCGTGGCAGGGCACGCAGCAGGGCGATGGGTGCCGGCACCCCCGAGGACACCTATCTTGCCATCCAGTTCGCCCTCAAAGACCTCGGCGATCATCACAGTTTTTTCATGACCCCGCAGCAGTTCGCCGAGCTTGAGGAAGGAACCGCAGATCTCTCCAATCCCGAGCCCAGCGGCAGGTTGCTGGATTCGGGGCTTGGCTACATCATGGTCCCGGGCTTTGCCGGACTTGGAGACGACGCGAACGAGTACGCAACAGAGATCCAGGAGATCATTCGTGAGATTGATCAAGACAGTCCGTGCGGGTGGATCGTGGATTTGAGACAGAATATCGGCGGCAGCATGTGGCCCATGCTAGCCGGGATCGGCCCCATACTGGGTGAAGGCCGGGTCGGGGCATTCGTCAGCCCTTACGGTGAGCAGGTTGGCTGGACCTACACGAAGGGCCAGGCATGGGAAGGTGACTCGCTGCAGGCAGCCATAACTGGGACAGCCTATGAGCTAGGTAATCCCTCCCCACCCGTCGCCGTGCTGACCGGACCACGCACCAGCAGTTCCGGCGAGGCGATCGCAGTTGCTTTCCGGGGACGTCCAAACACGCGCAGCTTTGGACAGGCGACAATGGGCCTATCCACAGCCAATGAAAGCTTTGAGCTGAGCGACGGGGCCCGGATCTTTCTGACCGTATCGGTGTTCGCCGATCGTACCGATCAGGAGTACGGCGGCGTGATCGCCCCGGATGAAGTGGTTGGGAAAGAAGGGGAAGAGCTTGCATTGCAGGCAGCCGTTGACTGGCTATCCGAGCAGCCGGCTTGCGCGGGCGGCAATGACTAGGGACCTGCAATCGATAGCCATCGCGCGCCAGAGGTCTGTGTACAGCCCCCACATGGCGGCGAGTTGTGTGCTCAGAAGCCATGTGGTACACTCGGCCAGCGACTGCCCGTTGCGACACCAGGCAGGAAACGCCTGATCACCGACCGGATCGAGGAGCGAGAACGAATGGCCGATCACGAAACATTGGAACTCAACAGGCGTGGCTGGAATACCATCTCGGCTTCCTACCAACGTGAGAGACGGATATCGACGGACGACGTGCATTATGGCCCGCTGGCGCCGGGCGAGCGGGAACTGGGCCTGCTCGGTGATGTGCACGGCAAGCAGGTGCTCGAGGTTGGTTGCGGGGGTGGGCAGAATGCGATCGTCATGGCAAAATGGGGCGCGACCTGCACCGCAGTGGACCCTTCGGACGCCCAACTGGCCCATGCGCGCAGGCTGGCCGAAGAGCACGGCGTGGAGGTACAATTCGCCAACGCCACGGCCGAAGACCTGGGCATCTTTGCCGCCGAGCGCTTTGACCTGGTCCTATCCTCCTTTGCCTTTGACTATGTGACCGATCTACAACGAGCATACCGGGAGGCATGGCGGGTGCTCAAACTAGGCGGGACCTTTGTATTCTGCCAGAGCCATCCCTGGTTCCAGGCAGTGGGATGGTACGCAGTCGGCGACCCGGAAGCACAGGAGTTCGGCAATTACGCCGCATGGCCCATCGTCGAGGACTGGGATTGGGCTTTCGAAAGTGGCGCCTCAGCGCCCTTTCGCGATCACCTGCGACCACTGGCGCAGATCATCAACCAGTTGATCGAGGCCGGCTTTGCACTTGAACGAATGGTGGAGCAGCACTACGAGGATGTCATTGGCGCCTCGCCCGAGGAGCTGGAGCGGTTGCCCTACACCTACCCGATCGATCCGCCGCCGCGCGAATACGAGGTAATGCGCAAGCTGCCCTTTACGTTGCTGCTGAAGGCGCGCAAGCGGAAAGCCTGAGAAGCCCCAGCCAGCCGCGGCAGGCAGTATCTTGATGGGCCCAATTGCATACCTCGCGCTCAGCGCGAGCGGGCGTAGTCAGCCAAGTTCCGCCAGAAAGCCATGTTGGGGATATCGCTCCAGCCAGCGCTCAGCATGGCTACGTCAGCCAAGACCAGCACCTCACCGCCTGCCGAGCCATAGTCTCCAAGGGCCACTGCCGGGCTTCCGCCTGCCGAGGCCAGTACCTGCCATCCCTCACCAGAAAGACTGAAGGGAATGCCGTTTCCATCGCCCAGCTCCAGGTATCTGACCCCGGCAACCAGCGGATGATCGCCCTCTATGGACGCCTGAGCCCCTCCGATGGTGCCTTCCTCATAGACGATACCGAATCCTGAAGCAAGGGCATTGGCATCTTGCCAGTCCTCGTTCGCGTCCAGGCCAGCAGTCCCATATTTCAGACGATTGCGGCTGTTGGTGAGCACCAGCATCCCGCCCCCGACAGCATACGCCTCGAGGGTGTCGACCTCTTCCTGTGTCCAGGCCTCGTCGTATCGATCCAGGCCACTTACAGAGGTCGGGTAATCCAGCACGGGCAGGGCTACGACCAGATCGGCGCCCTCCAGATCAGCGGGCGTCACCGGCTGTCCATAGGGGACCAGGTCGACGTCAAAACCTGCCATGGCCCACGTCATGCCCAACTCGGTGAAGGCGATGGGGCTCATATGCAAGGCCTCAGTGTGGCTGCCTACAAAGACGACACGGCGGTCGGGCCAGGGCGAGACGCGCACGGCAGCCACCTCGCCACTGGTATCCAGTGCAGCAGCCAGCGCCACGCGAGCCATCCCTGTGAAGACGTCCTCAACCTCGCGGGCAAGCTCCACCGTGTCGTACGGGTCGTGATAGTGCGCAAAGTAATGGATGGCGATTTCCGAGTCTGTTACCGGTTCGTAGATCATGTCCGCGTTCGGTACGTCAAAGCCGCTAAATGTGGTGTTGTCGGAATAGGCATAGTAGGCTTCGAAAGGCTGCACCTCCACGCTCCGGGCTGCGGCTGCCTCCGCCAGCGCCTCGGGCCAGAGGAGACGGGGTTCGCCATGACGGCCAAAGGGCCAGGCGACCAGGCGCAGCTCTGCACTCATGCCGTCTAGCGGGCGGCTGAGGCCGTCGATCTGCAGCATGGCGCGCGTGCGGTCCAATAGTTCCTGGTGGGTGGCTACAAAGTGCGCGCCGCCATACAGGCTCAACTCCTCGCTGCCAAACCAGGCGAGGTACAGGTCATTGGGCGGCTGGACCTGAGCTGCGTCCAAGACCCGGGCCACTTCGAGCAGGATGGCCGATCCGCTGCCATCATCCAGCGCGCCGGGTGCGTTGGGGCTGTCGATGTGGGCACCCAAGATCACGGCCTGGGAGGCGTCGGCACCAGGGATGCGGGCGATCAAGTTCCCCGAATTGCCCGGAGCAAAGACATCGACGTCGTACGTCAGGCGGGCCGCCTCGATCTGTGCCATATCTTCCCAGTCCTCGATCCCGGCCGGGGCCATATCCTCCAGACGCGCATAAAGCACCGGCGGCAAGGGCTTGACCTCGACCCAGGTGAAGGCACAACCATCACCCACGAAGGTACCGTGGCTCTCCCCTGGCACGTTGGAGAAGCTAGTGACCACCACCACGCCTGCTGGACCCTTCTCCGCCAGCCCCCAGGCCAGGGAGACCGTGTCGTAGGTGCCCAGCAGCGAGCGGTCAATTATGGCAAAGTCCAGGAAGACGATCTTGCCCTCGACATCGCCCGGTGTCAGCGCCTCGAGTTCATCCCTGGACTCTACAACCAAAACGGCACCCTCGGCCACCACCGGATCCCGGTCCGAATCGTTCAGCACCCCATCCGAATCAACCTGGAGCGCCAGCGCAGCATCGTCGCGGTTGCCACGCAGCCCATCAGCCAACACCTCGACATCCTGCCCGCCGACAGTCAGGTGCAGGCGCGTCTCCCACATCTCGGTCGCGGTGGGAACGCGGAAAGTCTGCCGCTCTTGCTCCATACCCATGCCCGCCAGGTAGCCCAGTTCTCCGAGCCTCCCGGCAACATAGTCCAACCCCTCTGCCTCACCCTCACTTGCCGAGTTCCGCCAGCCAGAGTAGGGCTGAATTGCCGTGAGGTCCTCGAGGATGGCATAGAGGTTCTCCGCGGAGACGAGTGCGAAGGGGTCTCCCTCGGGCGAATCCACCCCATCCGTCAGCTCACCAGAAGAGGTGGGCACAGGTAACGCCGTCTTTTCCGCAGAGTCAGATCCAGGATCGGGGGCAGGCGCGGTAGGTTCTGACTCTTCTGTCGGTGCTGCGGGCTCGCTCGAGGCGGTCGGGGCAAAAGGCGTAGGGAGCCCGAAACCCGAACAACTCGCCAGGGCAAGGACCACAACAACCAAGAGCAAATGGAGTAGCGCACGCTTCATCACAGACCTCCGCGGCTGCGCCGATGGGCTAAAAGAGGGCGCATGCCTCTAACTAACAAACCCCCGGTCATAGCCTTCTGTTCACTCATCCGTACTTACCGCCATCCTACACGGACCCTGAGGATCGATCCGACAGGTGACTGACTAGCGCTTCCAGCCCCAGCCGGTAGCTGTGCCAGCCAAACCCGCTGATCTGGCCCAAGCAGACCGGGGCGATCACCGAGGTCTGGCGGAACGACTCGCGGGCGTGCACATTGGACAGGTGGACCTCTACCGCCGGAAGCTCGACCGCGGCTATTGCGTCGCGGATGGCATAGGAATAATGGGTGTATGCGCCGGGGTTGATCACCAGCCCATCAGCCCAGGCAGCCGCCTCGTGGATGGCGTCGATGAGCGCTCCCTCGTGATTGGACTGGAGGGCGCGCACCTCCACGCCTGCCTCCGCCGCCCAGGCTCTCAGCCGGTCCTCGATCTCGGACAGCGTGAGATGTCCATATAGATCGGGCTCCCGCAGGCCCAGAAGGTTCAGGTTAGGGCCATGGAGGATCAAGAAACGTGTGTCTTGGCTCTTCATTCTGATCTCCTTGCTCCCATGCTGGTGAGCACCGAAATCACGACCGGCTGGGGTATATCATCCGCAACCTCGACTTGACCTATGGCACGGGGGAGCACCCAACGCAATGTGCTACCACGCCTCTTCTTGTCATGCGCCAGTGCCTCCCAAATTGCACCGGCGTCGAAAGGGGGACACCGCACAGGCAGACCCCAGGCAGCTAGAGCGGCCTCAAAGCGAGAAGGCAGCAATTCAGTGGCCGTGCCCAACTCGGCAGACAGCTTGGCTGCAGCCACCATGCCAATGGCCACGGCCTCACCATGACGCAAGCTGAAGTCGCTCAGACGCTCCAGCGCGTGAGCCACCGTGTGTCCCAAGTTGAGCACTGCCCGGCGACCATGCTCGAAGGGATCGTCCTCGACGATCCGGATCTTTACCTCGACAGCCTGCGCAAGCTGGGAGACCGACATCTTGAATTCCGCGCCGCTGGGCCCGGACTCGAGCTCGGCGAAAAGGTCCGGAGCGCCGATGATGCCATGCTTGATCATTTCGGAGATGCCGGAACGCACTTCTTCTGCTGGCAGGGTATCCAGCACACCAGGATCGACAACCACCAGAGCCGGTTGCTTGAAAGCACCAGCCAGGTTCTTGCCCCGGGGTAGGTCCACGCCTACTTTGCCTCCAACGCTGGCATCCACCATCGACAGGAGCGTGGTAGGCACCTGCGCAAAGGTCACGCCCCGCATGAAGGTAGCCGCGGCAAAACCGGCAATATCCCCGGTCACGCCACCACCCAGCGAGATCACCCCACCGCTGCGGTCCAGCCCGCCCTCCAGGAACCGATCGTACAATCCCGCGACGGTCTCCAGTGTCTTGTTCCGCTCGCCGTCCGGGATGATGCAGCTCACCGGCTGATAGCCCGCTTCACGCAGGGAGGCCTCGACTCGGGCACCATAGAGGGACTCGACCACAGGATTGGAGACCATGGCGACGCGGTCTCCACGGATGGCTCCGGTTGCGCGCAACGCCGTGCCTACGTGCGACAGCAAGCCGGCCCCAATGTGGATGGGATACGACCCACCCGGATGGCCGACCGATAGTGTCAGTGTACACGCGAGCCGGATCACGCGCTCGACGGCCTCTTCCACCGGCAGACCAGTCGTATCCACCTGCCAGGGGATGGCATCGTAAGCATCCTTCCGCACGGCGAGCAAGCGATCGATCTCTGCCAGGGGATCCGCCGTATCCAGCAGCGGTCTTCCAGGGACATCTCCCGCGCTCACGCGGCGATGGATCTCGCCCGCGCTGGCGGTCAGGCAGATCACGAGGCCATTGCCCATCATTGCCGTCCGGTTGGCTGGGTCTAGCAGCGCCCCCCCACCGGTTGCGATGACGAGCCCCCTCCTCCCGCCCAGTTCCCGGCACAGGCCAGCTTCCATGCGCCGGAACGCAGCCTCACCCTCCTCGGCAAAGATGCGCGGGATCGACTTGCCAGCCCGGGCCTCGATCTCGGCATCCATGTCGACAAGAGGCCACCCCAGGCAACGAGCTACCTCCCGCCCAATCCGGCTTTTGCCAGTACCCATGAAACCGGTCAGGACCACGTTTTGGGCCTGGACTGGCGCGCGCACGCTATTCAGATCCTGCAAACCGCCAGGGTTCATTGTCCATCTCCAGGTCTGCCAGCCTATTCCCGCGCAGGGCGGCGAAACTGTGCCGCATCTCGTCCAAGCTATCACCGCCCAGCTT
>JASFLR010000004.1:0-17074 GCA_050117995.1 Anaerolineae bacterium | reverse complement strand
AAAACGGTCAACCGCACGACGTTGCCTGGACGCAACTGGGGGACCGGGTCCAGATCAATGCCCTGTTCATCCAGAATGGCGAGATCGTCGTGGACATGGTCACGCACGGTCCCGACGATCCGATGTGCTGCCCCACCCAGCAGGTGGTGCAGACCTTCGCCCTCCAGGGCGAAGAATTGATCAAGGCGTCTGAGTAGGCGCCTGGCAGGAATGACGGCCCAGCGCAGCGTCATTCCCTATAGAGAACGAGCAAGAAAGGAGATGGCAATGACAAGCAACATCGTAGTGTTGGGGTTCAAGCACCAGTTTGGCGCCGAGGCCATGCTGGATGACTTGAGCAAGTGGCAGGAAGAGGGCTTGATCGAACTCGAGGACGCGGTCATCGCCTCAAAAGGGGTGGGCAAGGACATCGAGATCGAACAGACCCACAAAGAGTCACGCAAGCCAATCGCCAAGGGTGGCGGCGTTGGTCTGCTGGCAGGGCTACTGCTGGGTGGACCCATCCTGGGGCTAGCCGCGGGCGCGGCAGTAGGCAGTATTTCCCGGGGCATGAAGGACTATGGCCTTGACGACGACTTTGTTGAGGAGGTCAGTGCATGGGTGCGGCCGAACACGTCAGCGCTCTTTTTGCTGGTCAAGGAAGCCAAGGCGGACGAGGTGCTGGAGAGGCTCCGTCCCACTGAGGCTATCGTTCTGACAACCACGCTGGCTCCCGAAGCCGAAGAACGACTTCGTCGGTCACTGGCCGAAGAAGAGTATAGAGAAGACTAGAAAGGGGAGAGAAATGGAAGACGCAATGACGTTCGAGACCGAGCAGTATCCGTGGTGGCTGATCCTGATGGGGGGTATCCTAAACATCATCATCGGCATCCTATTGTTGACCAACCCGGCCAAGACGGCCATCGCCTTTGCCTGGTGGCTGGGCCTGTACTGGTTCGTACAGGGCATCTTTGTCCTGGTGGGGATGTTCCTCGACCACTCGGCTTGGGGCTGGAAGCTCTTCATGGGGATTATCGGCATCCTGGCCGGCATATTTGTTATGCGCCACCCCATCGCCAGCGCCGTGGCAATCCCGTCATTTCTCGTCCTGCTGCTGGGTATCCAGGGCCTGATCTCGGGCATCATCTCGCTGGTGCTGGCCTTCAAGGGCGGCGGCTGGGGTGCGGCGATTCTGGGCGCCATCAGCATCATCTTCGGGATCATCCTGATACTGAACTATGCCAGCCTGGCCACGGTGCTCACCTTCATCTGGATCGTGGCTATTCTTGCCCTGGTGGGCGGGGTCGTGCAGATCTTCCAGGCATTCAGGCAGAGAGCAGCGTGATTCCGCTAACAGCGCGCTTCAGGTCGCAGGCCTGAGGCGCGCCTCAAAAGGAGACGGTATGAGTGAATTGGTGGTAGTCGCCTTCGACAACGAAAACGGCGCTGCAGAGATGCGGGATGCCCTGGTCGAGTTGCAGAAGCAACAGTTGGTGATCCTCGACGACGCAGCGGTGGTGGTCCGCAAACCCGATGGCAAAGTGAAGGTCAAGCAGGCTGTGAACCTGGTCGGGACCGGAGCACTGGGTGGCGCCTTTTGGGGCATGTTGATCGGTCTCCTGTTCTGGGTGCCCTGGCTGGGTTTGGCCATGGGCGCCTTGTCCGGCGCCCTCGGCGGGGCGCTCAGCGATTACGGCGTGGACGACGGTTTTGTCAAAGAGGTGGGCAATACTATCCAGCCTGGACACTCGGCGCTGTTCCTGCTGATTCGCGAGGCGACCCCCGACAAGCTGATGGATGAGTTGAGGCAGTTCAACGGCAAGATCCTGCAGACCTCCCTCTCCATAGAGGCCGAGGCCAGACTCAAAGAAACCTTTGGTGTGTACGAAGAATAAAAAAACAGAAAAAAGGAGAAATAACAAATGGCAACACTGACCGTTCTCAAGTTCTCGACAGCAGACGGCGCGGCATCAGGTCTCGACCTGGTCAAGAACTTGAGCAAGCAGAACCTGATTACCCTACAGGACGCGGCCGTCGTTACCTGGCCGGAGGGCAAAAAGAAGCCAAAGACCAAGCAAATGGCTGACTTGACCAGCATGGGCGCGCTGGACGGCGCTTTCTGGGGCATGTTGTTCGGCCTGATCTTCTTTGTACCCTTCTTTGGCATGGCCATCGGCGCGGCGATGGGCGCGTTGAGCGGCAAGTTCAGCGACTATGGCATCGATGATGACTTTATCAAGTCGGCGCAGGCTCAGATCACGGAGGGGACCTCGGCCCTCTTCTTGATGACCAGCGACGCGGTGATGGACAAGGTAGCCGACGCCGCCAAGGGGCTGGATTTTGAAGTCATCGCCACCAATCTGTCCAAGGAGCAAGAAGACGAGCTGCGGGCGGCTTTCGCATAGAATCTGCGCAGGTGCAACGCACTTGTCAAGTGCGTTGCACCTGGGGAAGCAAGAGGGGACAAAATGACAAAAAAGACAGAAACAGAGCTGACCCAAGCCAAGGGCAAAGAGGTCAGTCTCAGCCGGAATGAGTTGATGGGAGCGGCCAGCGATCTGGAGGCCGCGAGCGAGATAGCGGCGGAGGCTGGTATAGAACAGCTCGACGCCGGCGAGGAGACGCTTGCCGCCGCCCGCGAGGCGACCGCCATGGGCGCAGCCGCCCTGGCCATCGGCGCCAGCGACGTGACCCGCGGGCAGGATGCCCTGTTCGTGTCTGATCGGGCGGCCCTTCTGAGCCGCGTCGTCGCCGAGGCCGGCGTCCAAGACCTGGCCGAAGGGGCAGACTTGCTGGCTGCCTCGGACGACCTGAACGTGATGAGCGCTGTCGTGGGCGGCATCAGCGCCGACGACCTGGAGAATGCCATGGACCTGGCCGGCATCTCCGGGCAACTGGTCGTAGCCGGAGACGTAGTCGCCGGTCTCGAGATGCCGGTGTTGGCTGCCTTCCTGGCGGACCGGGGCGAGTGGCTGCGCGAGATCGCGGTGGACACGGTCCTGCGCTTTGGTGCCACTCAAGCGCTGGCCGATGCCCTGGCCGAGACCGGCTTTGACATCGAATCCTTGGGCATGGGCGAGGTGACTGAGGGCATGGCCCGCGTAGCGGCGTCAGAGATGGCCGCGGCCCGCAGCGACGAGCTGGCCGAAGCCGGCGCCCAAATGGTGGCTGAGGGTGTGGTAGAGGTGGCTGCGGCCGGAGTCATGGCCGAGGCCGGCGAAGCGCTGGCTGAAGAGGGAGTCGCTCAGGTGGCCGAAGGTGCCGCCGACTTGGGTGCCGCGGAGGCCCTGGACGCTGTGGCCGGGATGGTGGAGGATGTGGCCGATTTGCCTTCCGGCTGAGCATCTCTAGTGAGAACGGACGGCAAAGAATGTCAAGCACCAACACTCTCGAACCTCCAGCCAGCAATAAGGTGACTGTCGTCGGCTTTGTGCCGAGACTGCTGGCCGCTATAATTGATGGCGCCATGGTCGGGTTTCACGGCTTCATGCTGGCCTTTGTCATCGGCATGATCGCGGTCTTCCTCGACATGTTCAGAATGGAAAAGTCCTCTGGCTCGCTCGAACTGCTGATGCTGTTGTGCGTGCTGGGTTTCTCCATCGTCTATTACGTCGGCTTCTGGACGACAGATGGCCAGACGGTGGGCAAGACCGTTTTGGGTCTGAAAGTAGTAGGCACCGACGGTTCGCAGCTATCTACGGGGAAAGCCCTGTTACGGTACATCGGCTACATCGTCAACGTCATTGTGCTGTCGATCGGCTTCGTGTGGGCAGCCTTCGACCACAGACGTCAGGGATGGCACGACAAGATCGCTGGCACCGTCGTCGTCTGAATGGACGAAAGCTTCAGCGCCGCTGACAAGGTGGAATTTGTCCCATCCGACTATGAAAGCAAGGGATGGATCTAAGCCTTCATCTGGGCCCTGTCCGCCTTGTTTCTGCCGATCGGGGCTCTGGCCGGCCTGGTGACCGTGGGCCCTTTCATAACTATAGCACTGGCCAATCTCATTCAGAATATCTTCTAGTTGGTAACCCTGAGGTTACAACGGTAGTGGAAGGTGCCGTAGTGGCAGGTGCCAATAAGCCAGGATCGGTGGTACCCGTTTGTGATCCGTTGAATGTGTATGCAGGTTCCGCATTCACCATTGTCAGAAAGGAGAAGAATCATGGAGGGTCCCAAATATCCAGCACTGACCACCATCGCCACCTTCTATAGGCTCCTGGCCTGGGTCACCGTCGTGGTTACCATCGGCCTGGTGTTGCTAGGCGTAATCGCAGCCTTTGTTTCGGGAGACTATATCGGCGGAGGCATCTTTGGATTCCTAGGCGAGCTTCTTGGCGCGGTGTTTGGATCCATCATCTTTGCCATTGCCTATGGCGTCATCGGCTTTGTGGTTGCCACGCTGCAACTGGCGGTGGCTGAGGTTTTGCAGGTCGTGATGGACATCGAGGCGAATACGCGTTCTTAAAGCGATCGGCGCGGCTTTGTGCCAGCAGGAAGAAGTCGAGTCTGCGGGGTGCGTCCTTCTGGCACAACCCGCGGTCGCATCACACGAGGGGTGAGTCATTCATTGCCAAGCCAAGGCTATGGCCCAGGCGAGCGAAGGCTGCACGCCCCGGTGGAAAGCATGGAGGGAATGACAGGATGAGTGAATTGATTGTGTTGGCCTTCGACAACCAAGAGGGCGCGTTTCAGGCGCGCGATAGGCTGCTGGGCATACAGAAGCGACGCATGCTGCAACTGGCCGATGCGGCCGTTGTCGTCCGGCGGGAGGATGGCAAGGTGAAGGTCAAGCACTTGACCGAACTGGTGGGCAGCGGCGCGTTTGGTGGGGCCTTCTGGGGGCTGCTCATCGGCCTGCTCTTTGCGG
Source organism: Anaerolineae bacterium (assembly GCA_050117995.1). Taxonomy (GTDB): domain Bacteria; phylum Chloroflexota; class Anaerolineae; order JAAYZQ01; family JAAYZQ01; genus JBFFCR01. Next base: position 12,225 of record JASFLR010000004.1, on the reverse strand, counting down.
TGCCCTGGATGGGCGTAGCCCTCGGGGCTGCCGCCGGCGCGGCCATCGGGCGCCTGACCGACCACGGCGTGGACGACAAGTTCATCAAAGAGGTTTCCGAGACCATCCAGCCCGGCCATTCAGCCCTCTTTCTGCTGATCCATACGGGCGACCTGGGAACGTGGCTGGATGAGCTGAAGGAGTTCAACCCCACCGTCTTGCAGACGTCTCTTTCTCAGGAGGACGAGGCCAAGCTGCGGGAGGCCTTTGGCGTAGAGGAATAGGATGCGGGAATGGCGACTCTTCATCGGGTCCCACGGCCGCCAATCCGGAAACAGAGAAAGGTAGGGAATCATGGCGTTAAAAGAGTACAAACCTGGAACTGCATTCAGCGGTGTGATCGGCCGCACATTCGACACCTCCGAGCCAGCATGGCCGGAGCCGTTGCGCGCCGAGGAGGGCGCGCCCAACGTGCTGTTCATCGTCCTGGACGATACCGGCTTTGGGCAACTGGGTTGCTACGGTAGCCCGATTGAAACGCCCGTCATGGATGCTCTGGCCGAGAATGGCCTGCGCTACAACAATATGCACACAACGGCTTTGTGCTCGCCCACCCGGACCTGTATCCTGACCGGGCGCAACCACCACTCCAACGCCATGGCCTGCATTACCGAAGGCTCCACCGGCTACCCTGGGGCCAACGGCAACATCCCCTTCGAGAACGGACTCCTGTCCGAGATCCTGCTACAGCAGGGCTACAACACCTACGCCATCGGCAAGTGGCACCTGACCCCCGCTGACCAGATCTCGGCCGCCGGCCCCTACGACCGTTGGCCGCTGGGGCGCGGTTTCGAGCGCTACTATGGCTTCCTGGGCGGCGAGACCCACCAGTACTACCCGGAACTGGTCTACGACAACCACCAGGTGGAGCCGCCCAAGACCCCCGAGGAGGGCTATCACGTCACCGAAGATCTGGTGGACAAGGCCATTAGCTTTATCGCCGACGCCAAACAGGTGGCGCCCAACAAGCCCTTCTTTATGTATTTCTGCACCGGGGCCATGCACGCCCCGCACCACGTGCGCAAAGAATGGTCCGACAAGTATGCGGGCCAGTTCGACGATGGTTGGGAGGCCTATCGTCAGAAGGTCTTTGCCCGCCAGAAGGAACTGGGCATCGTCCCGGCAGACGCCGAGCTCTCGCGCCACGATCCCGATGTGCCCAAGTGGGACTCGCTTTCGCCGGAGGCGAAAAAGCTGTACGCCCGCATGATGGAGGTCTTTGCCGGATTCCTGGAGCACACCGACCACCACATCGGCCGCCTGCTCGACTTCCTGAAGGCCATAGGCGAGTTCGACAACACGCTCGTCATGGTCATCTCGGACAATGGCGCCAGCTCCGAGGGTGGCCCCACCGGCTCGGTGAATGAGAACCTGTTCTTCAACAACGTGCCCGAGTCGCTGGAAGAGAACCTGAAACAGATCGATGAACTGGGCGGGCCGGACACCTTCAACCACTACGCCTGGGGCTGGACCTGGGCGGGCAATGCGCCCTTTCGCCGCTGGAAGCGCGAGACCTATCGTGGCGGCATCAGCGATCCCTTTATCGTCCACTACCCCAAGGGCATCGAGGCCAAAGGGGAAGTCCGCACCCAGTACACCCATGCCATCGACATGGTGCCCACCGTGCTCGACCTGCTGGGCCTCGAGCCACCGACGAGCATCAAGGGCGTCACCCAGTCGCCCATCGAGGGCGTCAGCTTTGCCCACAGCTTCAAAGATCCACAGGCTGCGTCCAAGCGCCATACTCAGTACTTTGAGATGATGGGCCATCGCTCCATCTATTACGATGGCTGGCGTGCGGTCTGCCCCTGGCCCGGCCCCTCCTTCACTGAAGCGGGCACCTTCTTTGGCGAACCGATCCCAGCCGAAAAGCTGACCGAGCTGGACGCCAAACACTGGGAGTTGTACCATGTGGTCGAGGATTTTGCCGAGAACTACGACGTCGCTGCCGAGAACCGGGCCAAGTTGATCGAAATGATCGCCACATGGTATGTCGAGGCTGGCAAGTACAACGTGCTGCCCGTGGATGGCCGCGGCACAGCCCGCTTTGCCGAGGAGCGCCCCCAGATCGCCAAGGATCGCACCAGCTACACCTTTTATCCACAAACTCAGGCCGTGCCCTACAACGCCGGGCCGCGCTTGCTCAACCGCACACACACGATCACGGCCGACGTGGAAGTACCGGAAGGTGGCGCCGAAGGCGCCCTGGTCTCCTTCGGTGGCACCGACGGCGGCTTCTCCTTCTACCTGAAGGATGGCAAGCTGCAATACGTACAAAACTACGTGGCTCGCGACTATCTGCACGTGGCCTCGACCGAGCCGGTCCCGGCCGGTCGCCATGCGCTGCGCTTCGAGTTCGAGGTAACCGGCCCGCCTGATATTGCCAACGGCAAGGGCACGCCGGGCCGTGCCCAGCTCTACATCGACGGGGTGCTGGTGGGCCAAGCCGAGTTCCCGCACACCACGCCACTCAGCCTGGGCCTGACCGGCGGCATCACCGTCGGCGCCGATCCCGGCGCGCCGGTGGCGCCTTTCTATGATACGCCCTTTGAGTTCACGGGCACAGTCTACAGCGTGACCTTTGACGTCAGCGGTGACGTCATCCAGGATGAGGAAGCAGAAATGCGCCGCATCATGGCGCGGCAGTAGACACACCAGGAATGGGGGCTGTTCCGCGGCCGCTTGTCCTACGCACAAGGAGGGGGACAATATGGGCAACGTAATCGGCGACATGCTCCCGCAGGCCATCGGCGTGGCTATTAGCCCGGTGCCGATCATCGCCGTGATCCTGATGTTGTTCAGCAAGCGGGCCAGGAGCAACGGGCTGGCCTTCCTGGCCGGCTGGGTGCTGGCCCTGGCCGTCGTCGGCACGGTGGTGTTGCTCCTGGCCAATGCCGGCAAGATCTCGGCCGGGGGCACGCCCTCGACAATCTCGTACCTCATCAAGCTGCTGTTGGGCCTGCTATTCTGGTTCCTGGCCTACCGCAACTGGCAGAAGCGACCCCAGGCGGGCGAGGAGCCGGACATGCCCAAGTGGATGGCGGCCATCGATTCCTTCACGGCCGGTCGGGCGATGGGCATCTCGGCCCTGCTGGCCGGGGTCAATCCCAAGAACCTGGGCCTCACCCTGGCCGCGGCGCTGACCATCGGGCAGGCGGGGCTCGGCGGCGGGCAGTCGGCCGTCGCTCTGCTGGTGTTCGTCGTCATTGCCAGTGCCAGCGTGGCCGCGCCGGTCCTCTACTACCTGATCGCCGGCGAGTCGGCGGCTGAGACCCTCGACGGCTGGAAGGCCTGGTTGCTGGCCAACAACGCCACGGTGATGTTTGTCCTGTTTTTGGTGTTGGGCGCCAAGCTGGTGGGTAATGGCCTGGGCGGCCTGATCGGCTGAACGCGGAGGACGCGGATGGCAAAGACATCGTGTTTCTCTTGCCTTTTGTATCTTTTGTGGTAGGCGTGTCGGTGCCGGCTTTTTCGGATTGGGAGATAGATCATGGGCAAAGACGTGCGTTCCTTGACTGACCGGCGGCTCACGACGCCGCGCGCCGCGGCCGTGGCCGGCATCCTCTTTTCCCTGCTGCTGAGTGCCGCCTACGTCCTTATCCGCATCTCCATCCCAGCCGATCCGGCAGACGGCGGCGCCTGGCTGGAGGAGCGGGCCAGCACGGTGGCCCTGGCCCTGAGCCTGGTGCCCATCGCTGGCATCGCCTTCCTGTGGTTCATTGGCGTGATCCGCGACCGCATCGGGCAGTTGGAGGACAAGTTCTTTTCGAGTGTGTTCTTTGGCAGCGGCCTGCTATTCCTGGCTATGACCTTTGTCTCGGCGGCCCTGGCCGGCGGCCTGCTGCTCAGTTATTCCCTCGAAGCCGACAAGTTGATCGCCAGCGGCATTTACACCTTTAGCCGGGCGGTGATGTACCGCATCAGCAACGTCTATGCTATCCGCATGGCGGGCGTGTTCATGATCTCGCTCGGCACCATCTCAGTTCGCACCCGCATCATGCACCGCGGGCTGGTCTTCCTGACCTACGGGCTTGCGCTCGTGTTGTTGTTCAGCATCGGCTACAGCCTATGGGTCACGCTGATCTTTCCGGCCTGGGTGCTGGTGATCAGCGTCTACATCCTGGTTCTGAATCTGCGCGGCGAAAACGCTGCCGTAGAGCGCGACCAGGCCCTTGAGATCGGGTAGAAAGTTAGGTGATCGACTTGTCGACCGAGGGAGGGCACGTGAGTGGAGAGTACTGGAGGAACCGGCTCTTTTTCTGGTTGGTGTTCCTGATCCTAATCGTTCTGACCATCCTCATGATCAAGCCCTACTTCACCGCGCTTGTTTTGAGCCTGATCGCCGTGATCATGCTCACCCCTCTGTACAACTATTTCCTGCGACGGAAGCGGATCCAGGGGCGAGAGAAGGTAGCGGTCTCGCTTACGTTGCTTTCCTTCCTGGGCATCCTCGTCGTCCCGGTCTTTCTTGTCGCCTTACTGATCGTTAACCAGCTTGCGGCTGCACTCACCAGCTTTGCCGCCATCGACCTGGATGCCGCGCTCCAAAGCATCGGTCAGGCCCTTGACGAGCTGCCCTTGGTGGGCTCTCTCCAGCTTGACGCGGTGAGTGTGGCCGAGGGGCTGCAATCCCTGGCCCGTAGTGCGGCGTCGGGCGTCGCCGACCTGGCCCTCAGCCTGGGAGCCTCGCTGCCCGGCTTGCTCATTCAAGGCATGATCTTTGTCCTCGTCGTGGCCGCCCTGTTGCCCCACTATAAGAGCATGGTGCAAAATCTGCAGCGGCTGAGTCCACTGGGCTACGATGTCAGCGAGCTCTACGGTCGCAAGATCTCGGCTATGGTCTCATCTCTGATCAAGGGTGTGTTTCTCATCGCCATCATGCAAGGCGCCGCCATGGGCATATTTTACTGGCTGTCCGGCCTGCCCTACGTTTTTATGTTCACAATTCTCTCGATGTTGCTGGCCATGATCCCGCTGGTGGGTATCAGTTGGCTGGTCGTCGCCCTTGCCATCGTCTCGTTCTTGACCGGCAATCAGATCCAAGGATTGATTGTCCTGGGTGGCTTTTACGGAGTGGTGAACTGGATCGATGTTCTACTGCGGCCCAGGCTGCTGTCGGAGGAGGCCTATATCCCCCTGGCGCTTTTCCTACTGTCCATCTTTGGTGGGCTGGCCTGGGCAGGGGTGATGGGCCTGTTCTACGGCCCGGTGATTATGTTGTTGCTGGTAACGACGATACAGATCTATGCCGAGCAGTACGCAGAGGAAGATGGCGTCAGGCTGGCCACGGCGATAGGCAGTCTGGTCCCTAGCGCAGAGGACGAGGAATCAGGGTAGAGATGGGGCTATCAGAGGCTGCATCGTGCAGAATCCGACCTTTGCCACGTTCGGGGGACGCTTGTCTGTGGAAGACGGAGGCAACATCGCCACGACCTGGGCAGCGCGCCGCGATTGAATAATGGGCGAAGGGGGTGTGGGCCAGCTGTGCTGCCCATGCACTCAAATACCACGTTTGTGAGACGATACAGAATTGAACAGAGGAGGCAACAACACAATGAGTGAGGAGTTGAACCAGGCGGAAACACCCGGCCTGCGACTTGTCGTCCAGGGGACGGATGAGGAGTTTCTGGTGGCGGATGCCCCGATCACCATTGGCTGCGGGGCCGAAAACGCCGTAGTCATCACCGATCCCGAGGTCGCCGAGTTGCATGCTACCATTCGAAGGGGCGACGAGGAAGAGGGTTACCTTATCGAAGACGCCGGCAGCGCGACCGGCACCTACGTCAACGAGCAGCGGGTCGAGGGAAGCACACCGCTGCAGGAGGGCGACGCCATCCGGGTTGGGAACACAATCCTGTACCTGAAGGGAGACGGCGAAGCTGCAGCGGAGGTAGAGCCGGCCGCGCCCAAGAAAGCGGCGGTGTCACCTTGGTTGTTCGGTGGCATTGCAGTAGTGGCAGTGGTCCTCTTGCTGGCCTGTATTGCTGTTTTTACCCTGGCCTTCTCTGGCGGCCGTGATAGCGATGAGGCCACCAGCGAGCCACCCGTAGCAGCGGCGACCGCCACGCAGGCCCCAGGCGAGCCGAGTGCGACCCCTCTGCTGCCTCAGGTAGAGTACTTTGTGGCTAACCCGACCTCGATCTATGAGGGAGACTGCACTACACTGCAATGGGGCGAGGTATCTGGCGCCGACGAGGTTAGCATCGATCCCGAGATCGGTGGTGTGGGGACTCCGGACAGCATCGAAGTGTGTCCCATGGAGACAACAGAGTACATCATGACGGCCGAGGGGCCGGGTGGCACCACGGAAGCATCGGTCACCGTAGAAGTCGTGCCAGGCCTGGCCGACCTGGGGATCGAATCAATAACGTTCGATCCCAATCCAGCCAACGCCCAGCAGCCGTGCGAGGTAGCGATCACCATCAGCAACCTTGGCAATACTGATGCCAGCGGCTTTGACTGGCAGTGGCAGGCCGGCTTTGACGCCACCTTTGATGGCCGCGTAGATGGCTTGGCTGCTGGCGAGACGGCGATAGTGATCGTCGAGTGGACGCCACAAGATGGCTATGAGAACCTGACCACCGAGGCGGTCGTGGACGCCGCCAATGAGGTGCCCGAGGACGACAAGGGCAACAACCGGCTGCAGGCCGAGGTGCGGGTGATCCCGATGCCGGCACGGCCAGAAACAGTTGAGCTGAAGAGCCAGATGAGCTTGGATGGTTTCCGGGCCAATAATGGCCAGGGAAGCACCGAAGATGAGATCCTGGTGGGCAACGGTGAAGTGGTCCAGCCGGCCGGCGAGTTGATCGCTCGAGGCTTTATGAGCTTTGACATCTCGGGTATCCCGGCGGGCGCGACCATCGATAACGTCGAGCTGCGCTTCTACCAGTCCAAGGTGACCGGCGACCCGTATGGCAAGCTAGTGGGCCTGGTACTAGAGCAGGTCAGCTATGGTTCGAGCCTCGACGACGCAGCCTACAATGCGCCGGCCAGCGACTCGCTGTCTCTCAATCCGCTGGAGAGTTCAGGGCAGTGGTACATGGTCGCCGATGCGGCCCTAGTGAGATGGGTTCAGAACGACGTAGCTACCGACCAGAGCCAGTTCCAGGTGCGACTGCGCTTCTCCCTCGAGACCGATGGCGATGGGCTGGAGGACTGGATCTCCATCCATCCGGGCGGCAGCTTCCTGGGGTCGAGCAGGGCGCCGGTGCTGGTCATCACCTACTTGCCGTAGGAGGTTCATCCGGAGGTGCGACGCGCCCCTGTGACGCGTTGCACCTATGTTGAACACAAAGAGAATAGGAGATTTCTAATGAGAGGACGAGTACGAGGAGAGCGAAGGCAGGACAACCGGCAGGAACGGCGGGAGGCCCGACGGACAGGCGAGCCGCGGGCCAAACCGACGCGCTACAAGATGCGGCAAAAGATCGTGGCCTTTGGCGACGACTTTAACATTGAGAACCAGGCGGGCCAGGTGGTATACAAGGTAGACGGCAAGATGCTGCGGGTCCGCGACACGCTGTTCTTCCGCGACATGCAGGGCAACGAATTGTGCAAGATCCAGGAGCGTGTCGCGCGGATCAAAGACACCATGAAGATCGAGGGACCCCGTGGCGAGACGCTGGCCATGGTCAAGAAGGCGCTTATCACCCCACTTCGCGAGCGCTGGATCGTCAAGATAGGTAATGGCCCGGATCTGGAAGTGCAAGGCAGCGTCCTGGACCACGAGTACAACATCGGAGAAGGTTCGAGTCTGGTTGCTGAGGTCTCCAAGAAGTGGTTCCGGATCCGCGATACCTATGGCGTATCGATCAAGCCGGGCCAAAATGACATCCTGATCCTCGCGGTCACCGTGGCCGTCGACATGATGGCCCACCCAGGCCGCTAAGCGTAGTGTCGACCCCAATGGCTTTGGAAGTCGCACAGGCCTGATCCGGCCCCGACTTCCAAAGCCTGACCGGGTGAGTACTTCCGGAAAGGGAGGGCGGAAATGCCAGAAGAATACCATGAAGGGGATCCCCAAGGGGATCAGGAAGAACCAGAGAGAATTTCCTTGGCACCTAGCGAGCCCGGGTCCGCGCAGGACCTGGATGCGATGCAGGCCGAGCTAGTTCAGCTCCGGCAGCAGGTGGGCGAACATCAAGTTGCCGCCAGGGCCCGGCAGCAGCGGGGGCGCGGCTGGGCTGTGGCTCTGCTGATCGTGCTGGGGCTGGTTCTGCTGGCTGCGGGTAATGTGACGTTCTGGTTGAGGGGGACGGTGCTCAACACAAACCGCTGGGTGGCAGCCGTCGGCCCATTGACCCAGAACGAGACCGTAGCCAAGGCAGTGAGCACGTATGTCGTTGGAGGCCTTTTTGATCTGGTAGATGTCGAGCAGGCCATTGGGGAAGCGCTACCCCAAAAGTATGGCTTCCTCCGTGGCGTCGTGGCCCGCAGCCTGCAGAATCTGGCTCAGGACGCAGCGACCTCGCTGGTTCAGAGCGATCAATTCAACACGGTCTGGGTCGGTCTCAACCGCACTGCGCACCGCGCCATCATCGGGGTCCTGCGGGGCGATGGAGATCTGGTGTATCTCCGGGATGGGCAGCTCACAGTCGACCTCAGCGATGCGTTCCAGTTCGTGACAGACTCGTTCAACCTGGGCGACCTGGAGCCCTTGCAGGATGTTCAGACCCGGTTCGTGCTCTTGGAGAGCCGGAAGGTAGCAGTCGTGCAACAAGGACTGGGACTGGTCGACGGCGTGGGCCTGGTGATCCCGCTGCTGGCTCTGGGCTCTCTCTTCCTGGCCTGGCTGCTATCCTTGTGGCGCCGGCGGACCGCAATGTGGATTGGAATCGGCGTAGGGATCGCGATGGTGTTGTCGCTGGTTGCCTTTTCCGTGGTCCAACCGGCCGTGTTGGCATCGATCTTGGACCCGTTCGTGCGGCTGCTGGCCGGCGAAATCTGGGATGTCGTCGTCCGGGGCTTGTACATTCAGACCATCCTAGTGCTGGTCATTGGGCTGATCCTCATCGCAGGAGCGGCGCTGGCCGGCCCGAGCCCGCGGGCGATAGCGGTCCGCACGGGCATCCGCAATGGATGGGACAGGCTCTGGAAACGCTAGGGTGAGATCCTGGGCCTAGCCATCACTGTGGCGGTAAGCGTATTCGGTCTGTCCCGGCGGCTGGCCCATTGAAGGGTACGGCTGGGGGGATCGCGGTTGTGCCTGAACACGAAGTACTGGTTGGGAGGTAAAACATGAAACTGCTCATCCGTTGGCTTGTCGTGGCGCTCGCCCTCGTCGGTGCCGTAGCGCTAATCCCAGGTATCCGGGTAGAGGGCACGAATGCCTGGATCGCTGTAGGCGTGATGGCTGCTGTATTGGGGCTTGTCAATGCCATCATCCGACCTATCCTGGCGTTTCTATCGTGCGGCTGCATTGTGGCCACGCTAGGCTTGTTCATGCTGGTCATCAACGGCCTCACGCTATGGCTATCCGCGTGGATCGCCCAGAACTGGTTGAACGTCGGCTTCTATGTGGATGGCTTCTGGCCGGCCTTTTGGGGCGGCATTGTCGTCGGTGCGATCTCCTTTGTGCTCTCTCTGATCTTGGTCGACGACAGCAAGTAGTGGCCCCCGATCGATGCGGGATCTAGCTTGGGGCGCCTGAACCAGGAGTGGAAGGGGAACGGCTATGGGAACTACTAGGGGAACTATCAAGCGTATCCTGGCTGTAGTCATCATGATCTTCAGCGTCCTGGTGCTGTTGCTAAGCCTGACTGGCATTGTCGGTACCTGGATCGTGCGCAACCGACTCAATACCGATCTGGTCGACATCGTGACAGCTGCCGAAGCCAGAGTATCTACGACCAAACAGGGGCTGGACCGGCTCGAGGCTGTGCTGGCGCAAGCGCGCAGCCAAATCGCCACTGTGGAGCAGGACGTGCAGGCTTTTGGCGCCGACCTGGAACAGAACAGACCCTTGCTCGCGGCCATCTCAGACAAGCTGGGCGTCAATCTTGCCCCGCTGCTCGATAGCGCCCGCGAGATCGTGACCACGGTCCGTGAGACGGTTGTCGCTGTGGACAGCGCTATCGAGGCCATCAACGCCATCCCCTTCGTCTCGGTGCCTGTACCCGAGTTGGAGAGCGTCAAAAAGATCTCCCAGGACGTGGACAACTTTCGCACCGAGGTCCAGAATCTACGCACGGCCATGGAACAGCGGCGCAGCGAGATCATCGGCGGGGCGATCTCGTTTGTCACTACTCCCACGTCGCAGCTCGGGAGCGCGCTCAATGAAATGCAAGCTGCCATTTCAGACTATAGCCAACAGCTCAGCGACGTGCAGGAAGGGCTGTCTGCCTTCAAGTCGGCAATCCATAGATGGCTGAATTGGACAGCTGTGATCTCGACGCTGATCCTGCTATGGCTTGTATTCTCTCAATCAGTACTACTTGTGCTAGGTTGGCGCGCTTTCTCCAACCGAACCCTGCTGCCAGGGGAGCGGCGTGAGCCGCCGACTGGTTCATAATGGAAAAACAGAAAAGGGAGGAACGAATGTCGAAAACAGGAAAAATCTTGATAGGGGCGCTGGCGGCCATCGCTGTAATCGCCATCGTGGCTCTGGTGATTGTGCTACTCACTGGAGGAGGCGGCGACGAGCTGGCGGGTACGCAGTGGCAGGTGCGGTCCTATTACAACCCCGCTGATGCGGGGGGCGTGGCCTCGCCGGTGGGGGACGTGCAACTGACCGCCGAGTTTGCGGCCGGCGAGGTCTCTGAGGAGGGCGTAGTCAGTGGCTCAGCTGGATGTAACAACTACACCGCCGACTACGCCGTGGACGGCGACTCGCTGTCTATTGGTCCAGCAGCGACAACCAGGATGTTCTGTGAAGGGGTCATGGACCAAGAAGTCGCTTTCCTGAGCGCCATGCAGTCGGCCAGCAGCTTCAAGCTGGAGACCGACCAGCTTCACATCCTGAACGACGCGGGCCAGGTGGTAGTGGATTTTGTCCCCTACCAGCCCGAAGCCGGGGCTACCGAACCGCCGCCATCGGCTGACGATTCCTGGGACCGCATCGAGGCTGCGGGCAAGATGGTGGTGGGCACGGCTGCTGACTACCCACCCTTTGAATCCTACGTCGCCCCGGGACAGATCGACGGCTTTGACATCGCCCTGATGGACGAGATCGGCCGGCGCCTGGGCGTGGCCATCGAGTACCACGACTACGCCTTTGATGGGCTCGGCCCAGCGCTTACCCAGGGACAGATCGACACCGCCATCGCCGCCATCTCGCGGACGCCGGAACGAGAGGCAGTGATAGACTTTTCCAACGTCTACCTGGTCAGCGAGGACGGGGTCCTGGCCCGTGAGGACTCGGACATCACCATCGGATCAGCCGACGACCTGGCAAAGTACAAGGTCGGCGTGCAGCGCAATACCGTGTACGAGGATTGGGTGCAGACTACGCTGATCGACGCTGGTCGCATGTCACCTGACAACCTCTTTGCCTACGAAAAGTCCGAACACGCCGCCCGCGACCTGAGAGATGGGCGTATCGAGCTATTCGTTCTGGATGCCCAAGCGGCCCAGGCCTTGGTCGAAGAGGGGGGAGTCAAACTGGTGGCCAAGGGGCGGGGGCAGCAGAACTATGCCATCGCCCTGCCCAAGGGGGCGGCGGCGCTCAAGGTCAAGCTAGACGAGGCCATCACCGCCATGTACAATGATGGGTATATCGGCGGATTGGCCAAAAGCTATCTTGGAATAGCCAACGTGCTTCCCACGCCAACCCCGGGACCGACCAGCACGCCGGGCCCGGAGCCGCCCTGTACTGACGGCCTTGTGCTGGTAAAGCACCTGACCCAGGAGAGCGACATGAAGCCGGGCCAGGCCTTTACCAAGGGCTGGCAGGTGCAGAACGCCGGCACCTGCACCTGGGACAGCAACTACAGGCTGGTCTTTGTCAGCGGCCACAGGATGGGCGGCGAGCCGGTGGCCTTGACCGGCGAAGTCATGCCCGGCGAGACGTATGACGTCCAGCTCAACCTGGTCGCCCCGTTGAATCCGGGCAGCTATCAGGGTATCTGGCAGATGGAGGACATGCAGGGCCAGGCCTTTGGCGAGCGCTTGAAAGTTGAGATCACTGTGCTGGCTGGCCCGACGGCGACTCCAGCGCCCACCCAGACGCCGGTGCCCGGCATCAGCTTT
>JASFLR010000003.1:0-18184 GCA_050117995.1 Anaerolineae bacterium | reverse complement strand
TATCTTACGATAGATTGTAACATGAGGGCACCAGTCTGTCAAGTGCCAATCCGTTTCTGGAACCAGTTCCGCTCCAAAGGGGTTGCCAGCCTTGCAAGGGTGGCGACATGGCGTGCATTCGAGGTCCCTTGGGGGCACACATGTCGCCATTTTTCATAATGTGGGCGATCGAGAGGGGCCATTTCACGCATTCGAAGCGGTCCCTCTTTCTTTCGCAGAAAATAACTGAAACCAACTGATTAGCGCAATAAACATCCGCGTTGAACCTCAGTTGACCGGAGTCGCTTGCCCGCCAGGACATTTTCCTGCTGGACAGCCTGGCGACATGGCGTGCCACGAAGACGAGTCAAATCACCCATGTCGCCACTGCAACCCGAATGTCATACATAGGCCGAATGGGATGGATTTCTTCAAGCATTTCGGTTAGGGTAGCCCGTCGTCGATAGCCTATAGTTCTGCTCAATGGCTCCCTTCCGATCAGCCAGGCCCCCTCGACTGCTGGTGCCCCCTGGCCGCACCCATTTCTACCCAAAGCTCGGGTGCTCGGCATCAACCACCCAGAGGGATCGGTGGTGCTGACATGCAGTTCTAGCGTGGGGAATGTGTCCCATTCGGCACGCGTAGGGATTGGACCACACACACCTACAGACTTAACAACCTTGAATTTACAGTGTATATTGACGGTGTAAACTGAGAGGGAGGTGAAGTGGCCATGGCTCGACCGAAACAGAGCAACTCGGTAGCTCTGACTGCCGACCGAATCAAAGAAGCCGCATGGGCACAGATGGTCCGGCACGGGACCGCTGGCCTATCGTTGCGCGGTATCGCTCGCCAGCTGGGCGTTACTGCTCCGGCCATCTACAACTACTTCCCCCGACTCGAGGATCTGATCACCGCCCTAATCGTCGATGCCTTCACAGCGCTGGCTGAAGCGATGGAAGCCGCCGATGTAGCGGAAATCTCTGAGCGAAGCTATGATAAGATCATGGCCCTGTGCCTTGCCTACCGCCGCTGGGCGATCGGTCACCCGGTCCACTTCCAACTGATCTACGGCAATCCGATCCCGGGCTACTCTGCCCCCATCGAGATCACCATCCCTCTTGCCCGCCGGCCCTTCCTGGGCATGTTTCGCTGGTTCGTCCGCGGATATGAAACGGGAGGGCTGAGTATTCCCGATGAGTACCGCGATGTGCCGCCACATATGGCCGAGAGCATTGCCGCCTGGAAGGAGGTATCCGGCATCGAGATGCCCGATGCCCTCGTCGTCCTGCTGATGAGCGGCTGGTCACGCATCCATGGTGCGGTGATGCTGGAACTATTTGGCCACATCCAGCCGCTGGTCGGCGAGGGGCCCGATTTCTTCCGCCTCGAGATCGAGGCGTTCGCGCGCCATATGGGGATGGTGGCCTGAGAGGCTAGTAGGGCCGTTCCTGCGGATGCTGGACGCGGTGCAGGATGTCCCGTTGTCCTGACACCATATCAGGGTTACAATCTCAAAGAAACAACCAACCAAATGAAGGAGACCAACTATCATGAGTGAGCTACATGTCGTGTTTGGCGCCGGTCCGGTGGGCCGGGCGGTGATGGCGGAGTTGGTGCGCCAGGGAAAGCCTGTGCGCGTAGTAAGCTGCTCGGGAAGCATAGACGAGGTGCCGCAGGGGGTCGCGGTGGTCGCCGCGGACCTGTATGATCCGGCCAGGGTGCGCAAGGTCGCGCAGGGTGCAGCCGTCGTCTACCAGTGTGCCCAGCCGCATTACTGGGAGTGGCCGAAAAAGTTCCCGCCGCTGCAAGCAGCCATCATCGAAGGGCTAGCCGATGGGGGCACCAGACTGGTGCTCGCCGAGAACCTGTACATGTATGGCGATACAGATGGCGAACCCTTGACTGAGGGTCTGCCCTATCGTGCGCATACCCGCAAGGGGAAGGTGCGTGCTGCGATGGCTGAAGCGGCGCTGGCCGCACACCAGGCTGGCAAGGTGCAGGTCTCTATCGGTCGCGCGTCAGACTTTTTCGGGCCGTGGGCGCTGGGCTCTTCCCATGGTGAGCGAGTCTTTTATCCAGCGCTTGCCGGCTAGGCTGCCTCTTTTCTCGGCAAGCTCGACCTCCCGCACACGGCCACCTACATCTCTGACTTTGGCCGGGCGCTGGTCTTGTTGGGCGAGCGGGATGAAGCATTGGGGCAGGCATGGCATGTGCCCAACGACCGGCCAAAGATCACACAGCGCCAGTTTGCCGAGTTGGTCTTTGAGGAGGCGGGACTGCCGCCGAAGGTGAGCGGAATGGGCAAGCCGGTACTGCGGCTGGGTGGGCTGTTCGTCCCGTCTGCGCGGGAGATGGTGGAGATGGCGTACGAATTCGAGAAGCCGTTCGTGGTGGATTCGAGCAAGTTCGAGCAAGCGTTCGGCATGAAGGCGACCCCGATCCAGGAGGCGATCAAAGCTACAGTAGCCTGGTATTGTGACCACCCACAGTCTAGCGGCAGCTAACAGCCAATGTGGCGGTCAATCTGGTGAACGAGCACACTTGGCTTGATAGGCAAGACTATCCTTTTCCAGAGCGATGCTTGCCTTCCTGCAAGGTTGATTTCCGGCGGTACGAGCGGAGGCGTCAGGTGGCGATGTTCGATGAATATCCAGGATAGGAAAACCTACAGCTATGGTTTAGGAGTAGAAACGGATGCTGAGAGATTTTGATGTCTATGCCTACGGGGTCATCTCCTCAAGCACCCTCCATCTTCTGAGTCATCCGTTCCCCCCACCTGAAGGCTATGCGGAAATCGCACAAACCTATTCAATGACAGGGGGCGAAGCTCTCAATTCCGCGATTGTGCTTAGCCGGTTGGGGTTGCGAGTGATACTGGACGGGAACTGGCTTGGAGATACTTCGGATGGCAAACGCCTTCTCAAGAAAATCCAACACTATGGGATCGATACGCGGCGGT
This sequence comes from Anaerolineae bacterium, assembly GCA_050117995.1. Classification (GTDB taxonomy): domain Bacteria; phylum Chloroflexota; class Anaerolineae; order JAAYZQ01; family JAAYZQ01; genus JBFFCR01. The sequence continues at coordinate 15,243 of JASFLR010000003.1, read as the reverse complement.
TGAAACTCAAGAAAGGCTACTCTGGTGTACAGGAGATCGTTTTCTCAGACGGACAAGGTCGGACCATCTTTGGCAACTACCTTGATCTGTTGTCAACGAAACGGAAGTGGAATATTCCACGGAAAGCAGACTTGGCCAGAGCGCAGATAGTTTGTGTGGACCCACCGTTTCAAACCGAAAGCGCTCTGGTAGGGGAATATGCGACCCAATTGGGGATGCCTTTTGTCTCCATTGATTCTCCCTATCACCACGCATTATCAACTGCCGCTGCCGCGATCATCGTGTCCGGAGAATTCCGGAGTCGGGAATATCCACAGGCCGTACTATCGGAACTATTCTCTGAATATCAGGCGCGAGCGCAGGGATTGGTCGTGTTTACAGCGGGAAGTGAAGCGGTCTTGTATGCTAGAAAAGGGGAGCCCGCCAAATGGTTCAAACCTTATCGCATCGACGTGATAGATAGTGCGGGAGCGGGAGATTCATTTCGAGCCGGAGTCATTTATGGGATGTTGAAGAAGTGGAGCGATGACAAAATCATTCAGTATGCTTCGGCGCTAGCGGGGATGGTGTGTGAGCGCTTTCCGGGAGTGCTCAGCAGTCCATCACAGAGTGAAGTCGCGAGATTCATTCAAGGCCAGGAGAAAGCCAAACAGCAGTAATCAGTGCCCACACCCAGCAATTGCATGCACCTAACTGCCTGTCCTGGCCGAAAAGCGCTATCTGCTCGGGGATCAACGGCTCAGCAAAAACAACCTCAAAGGGCTATGTGCGCTGAGCGACGGATCTTCGAATGGATGGGAGTTTTCGGTCAGGACAGGTTGCAGCAACATCGTCCAACATAGGATGCGCCGCCCCGGTCGGGGTTGGACGCAGGCCAATGCCAATTCTATGCTCGCTGGTCTCTGCGAGCTTAACAGTGGACGATTCACTTACGCTTGGCGGAACATCCACCACTCACGGCGTCAGAGTCAACCAAACTTCTGAACGATACTCGTCATGGGCTTTGAGCTTTGCCCAAAGGTGTGGTATCATTGGTGTGCGGCAGTGTTCCCGCTACAGAAGACCTTCCGGATGGATACCGATGGCAGACGCGATCGAGATCAAAGGGTTGCAGAAGGTCATTGACCAGAACCTGGTCATCGACATTGACGCCCTCGTTGTGAGGGTGGGCGAGATCGCGGCCATCGTCGGGCCGCCGGGCAGTGGCAAGGGGATCTTGCTGCAGCTCCTCACCGGCCGGGTACAGCCCACAGCCGGCGTGCTCCTGGTGAAGGAGCTGGACTCTTTCTCCGAAAGGCTGCGCCTGAGCCGCTCCCTCGGCGTGCTGTTCGCCGCCGATGCGTTGTACAAGCGCCAGTCACCCCAAAGCAACCTCCGGTTCTATTGCCGCTTGTACGGCTTGCCCAGGTCACGGGCCGACGAGGTCCTATCCTTGGTTGGCCTGGCCGATCGGGCCAAAGCCAAACTGGACAAACTGCCCCCGGGCCTAGTGCGGCGGCTGGCCTTCGGCTGCGCCATTGTGCACCAGCCCCAAGTGCTGCTGCTTGTGGATCCCTTTGCCCGCTGCGACGAAGCGTCGATCTCGCTGCTGGGCAACCTGATGCGCCAATTGGCCAGCGACGGCGCAGCCCTGCTCATTCTAGCTGACGACAGCGCCAACCTAACCTCATTGTGCGACACCATCCACACCTTGAGCCAGGGCAAGATCGTCGAAACCCACTCTGCCCAGGACGAGCGCCAGGCCGACTTGCCCTTCAAAATCCCGGTCCGCCAGGAGGCCAGCATTGCCTTGGTCAACCCCGGTGACATCCTCTATGTGACGACCGAGCTGAGCCAGACCTACTTGCAGACGGTCGAGGGCCGGCTGCCGGCGCAGTACACGTTGACTGAACTCGAGGGACGTATGGCCCGGAGTGGTTTCTTCCGGGCCCATCGCAGCTACCTGGTCAACCTCCAGCATGTGAAAGAGGTCGTCCCCTACACCCGCAACAGCTTCAGCCTGATCCTCGATGACGCCGCAGGGACGGAAGTCCCCCTTAGCAAGTCGGCGGCCCGCGAGCTGCGAGCTCTCCTGGACTATTAGGCGTCCTGCCGCAACGGCGGCGCGCCATTCAACCCCCCTGGATCTCCATTCAGCGCCCCCCAGCGCTGGTTAGCGCGTTTTTGTTGCAGGCCGGATCCCGATTGGTTATACTAGACACAGACGTCCGGACCGGCAGATAACCAGCAGAGGAGGGGAACGATGTCTGAAAAACAGAAAAAGCAGGACGAGGAACTAAACCGCTACCTGGCCATCGGACTGGCCATCGGCATGCCCATCTTTGGGCTCATCGGCGCGGCCCTATGCCTCGCCAGCGACAACCCCGGCCTCCTGGGCGTGGCGCCGACCATCGGGCTGACCATCGGCATCGCCATCGGCGAAGGGCTGTATCGGCGCAGCCTGCAGCGCAAGGGACAGGCATCATGAATACCATCCAGGTCCGGGCGCTGACCCGGGACTATAACGGGCTGCGCGCGGTAGACAGCATTACGTTCAGCGTCGAGGCCGGAGAGATCTTTGGCTTCTTGGGGCCCAACGGTGCGGGCAAGACCACGACCATCAAGGTGCTCACCGGCCAGTTGCGACCCACGTCGGGTACGGCCCAGGTGGCCGGCTACGACGTCGTCAAGGAGCGCCAGCAGCTCAAGCCCAAGATCGGCGTGGTCTTTGAGGTCCAGAACCTGTACGAACGGCTGTCGGCGCGTGACAACCTGGTCTTTGCGGCAAGGCTGTACGGCGTGCCCCGGGCGCGGGTGGACCAGGTTTTGGCCCAGGTAGGACTGACCGACCGGGCGCGGAACCGCATCAAGCAGTACTCAAACGGCATGAAGCAGCGGTTGCTCATCGCCCGCGCCCTGCTTCACGAACCGGAGGTCCTTTTCCTTGACGAGCCGACCCGGGGGCTGGATCCGAACGTCGCTCGGGAGATCCGGGCCATCGTGGCCGAGCTTGCCCGGCAGGGCGTGACCGTCTTTCTGACGACCCACTACATGGAGGAAGCCGACCAGCTCAGCGACCGGGTAGCCATCATCGACCAGGGGCGCATCGTGGCCCTGGATACGCCCGAGCGGCTCAAGGCCATCCATAGCGAGGAGGGGCGGGCAACGTTGGAGGATGTCTTTGTGAAGTTCACCGGCAGGCACTTGGGACGGGGGGAGTACGCACCATGAGCAGCACGCTCGCCGGCTTCTTGGAGGGCGTACGCGTCATCCTGGCCATCACCCTCAAGGACAGCATGGATGCGGTGCGGAACCGCACGCTGCTGTCGATCCTGGTGGGTGTCCTGCTAATGGTCGCCCTGTTCCGCGCCCTGCCGGCGTTCCGGGATGAAGGCAAGCCGGCCCTGGCCGTGGTGGATCCCGGCCAATCGGGCGTGGTCGACCGTTGGGCGGAGAGCGGCCAGTTCGAACTGCACCGCACCGCCTCCCGCCAGCAGTTGGAGGACTTTCTGGGAGGCGAGGAGACGGCGGCCCTGGGGCTCCTTCTGCCACCCGATTTCGACCAGCAGGTGCAACGCGAGACACCCCTCGTGCTGGAAGGGTACGTCGACCACTGGGTCAGCGATTCCGACGCGGACGCACTCCGCGCCACCACCGAGGCGCAGCTCTCGGCGCTGACCGGTCGCCCGGTGCGCATCGAGGTCAGCAACGATGCGGTGTTCACCCACCCACGCGGCCTGCGGCCGGTCACCACCTCCTTCCTGATGGTCTATGCCCTGGTCGTCGTCGGCCTCATGATCGCGCCCAACCTGATAGTCGACGAGAAGGAGCTCAAGACCATGGAAGTGCTGCTCATCTCGCCGGCCGGTGCCGGCCAGATTGTCCTCGCCAAGGCGCTGACGGGGCTGCTCTACTGCCTTCTGGCCGCCGGGCTGGTGCTGGCCGCCAGCGCGCCAACCGTCGTCCATTGGGACATCGCCCTGCTGGCTGCCCTTTGTGGCGCCTTGTTTACCGTGTCCCTGGGCCTACTGTTGGGCGTGATCCTCAACGCCAGGCAGCAGTTGATCGTCTGGTCCGCCGTGCTGATGATCCCCCTGTTTCTGCCCGTGATCACTTCGGAGACTCTGGCGGACCTCCAGGCGCCGGCTCTGGTCGTCCAGGCCATCGCCTTGGTACCCACCGTCCCCGTGGCCGAGGCCACCCGCTGGGCTCTCCGGCCAGGTCCCCTGGGCGGAGATCGGCTGGGGCCTGGCGGTGACCGTGGCCTGGGCCGCCGCGCTCCTGGCCGTGGTGGCCTGGATAGTCCGCCGCTCGGACCGGTGAGCGCGCGGGACCATGCGAGGAGGAGGAGATGAAAACAGACATTGGAACGGCAACCCTGTGGGGGGATCTCCGTATCATCTGGGCCATCATGGCCAAGGACGTGCTCGACGCGGTGAAAAGCAAGACCACCCTCAGCATCCTGTTGAGCGTCCTGTTCGTCTTGGTGATCTACCAGGTGCTACCCGAGTGGGAGCGCGGCAGCGACTTGCCCGTCGTGCTCGTCTACGATGTCGGCGCTTCGGACCTCCTGCCGGCGCTCAAACGGAGCCCCAACCTCGACGTCTACACCGGCTACACCTCTCAGGACCAGCTCGAGAGGAAACTAGTCGCCGGCGACATCCCGGAGCTGGCAGTGACCCTCCCGCTCGCCTTCGATCAGTCGCTGGCGAGCGGCGAACCCCTCCCCGTCCAGGGCTATGTGCAACACTGGGTCAGCGAGGTGGACGCGGCCCGGCTCCGGGCCCTGGCTGAGGAGGAGATGGCGCGGCTGGCTGGCCAGCCGGTGACCATCCACCTGGAGGGGAATCTGGTCTATCCCTCGCCCGACTCGGGCGGGCGTTCTTTCCTGGCATCGCTGGCCGTCCTGGTGTCGGTCATCATGATCGGGGTAGGGCTGGTACCCCATCTCATGGTCGAGGAAAAGCAGACCAGGACGCTGGATGCGCTCCTGGTCTCCCCGGCACGGAGCAGCCACCTGGTGATCGCCAAGGCCCTCACCGGGCTGTCCTACTGCCTGATCGCTGCCACGGCCGTTCTGGTGGTCAATGCCAACCTGGTCTTGCACTGGGGCCTGGCCGTGGTCGCCGTGCTTCTGAGCTGCCTGTTTGCCGTATCCCTGGGGCTGTTGCTGGGCAGCGTGGTAGGGGCCGCACCGGTGCTGCCCATCTGGTTGATGGTGGCACTCACGGTGTCCCTGCTACCCATCTTTCTGGCGCCAATGAAGGACCTTTTGCCCGCGGCCGCGAACACCATCCTGGCCTGGATCCCAACGGTGATCCTGGGCCGGGTGTTGCGGGGCTCGTTCAGCAGGGATCTGACGGCCGCCGCCTTCAGCCTGGAACTCCTGGTCGTCGCGGCCTGCACCGCCCTGGTCTTGGCCGGCGTGGCCTGGACCGTTCGCCGAGCAGACCGCTGAGGGATGGGTTCCAGGAAGGAGACAGAACCGATGGACAAGAGCAGAAGCACAGCCCGCGAGCGCTTGCGTATCATCTGGGCCATTGCCGCCAAAGACATCACCGATGCCATCAAGAACAAGACGATCCTGAGCGTCGTCTTGGGCATGGCGATGCTGATGCTCTCGAGTCAGGCACTCCCCTTCCTCCTCAAGCTCTCGGCCTCGCCGCGGGTGATTGTGTATGACGCCGGCAAGACGCCGCATGGGACCTCCCGCCTGCTGTCCGTCATGGCGGAGGACGGGTACTACCGTCTGACTGAGGTGGAATCACAGCAGGCCATGGAGGACACGCTGGCGGACCTGAACGCCGAGGTGCTGGGCCTGGTCATCCCCGCCGGCACCGAAGCGCACCTCGACGCCGGGGCCGGGGCGGAGATGGAGGGTTATGTGATCTGGTCCCGGCGTTCGGCTGCCAGCGAGCTGGCCGCAGAGATGGCGACTTATCTGGCGGCGCTCCTCCAAGAGCCCGTGCAGGTAGAGGTCGAGGGCAACCTGGTGTACCCTCCGCCCGAGGGAACAGCCTCCCTGGGCATGATCGCCGCAGTCCTAACCCTCGTGCTGGTCACTACGGGTGGGTTCCTGGTGCCCTACCTGATCTTTGAGGAGAAGCAGACCCACACCATGGATGCGCTGCTGGTCTCCCCGGCCCGTGCGCCCGACGTTGTCATCGGCAAGGCCCTGGCCGGCATGGTGTATTGCCTGGTCGCCATGGCCGTTGTCCTGGCTTTCAACCACGCCACTGTCGCCGGCTGGGGCGTTGCTATCCTGGCCGTCCTGGTGGGCGCCATCCTGGCCGTTGGGGTGGGCCTGCTGATGGGGACCCTCTTTGAGACGGCCCAGCAAGTGGGTGCCTGGATAATCCTGCCCATCTTGGCCCTGATGGCGCCAATCCTGCTGGTCTCGCTGGGCCATCTCCCTCTTCTCCTGGCGGCGTGCCTGCCCTGGCTGCCGACGATTGCCCTGGGGGACCTGTTCCTGCTCTCCTTCTCCGGGAGTGCCACGCTGGGGCGCGCCCTACCGGATCTGGCCCTCGTCCTGGCCTGGAGCGTGCCCCTGTATGCGGCCGTGATCTGGATCGTGCGTCGCTCAGACAGGTAGCCAGAGGATCCCTCACTCTGTTTTTCGTCGTCGCCTCGAGCCCGCTGGCCGGCCAGTTGTTCGGACCTGTAGTTTGGGGGAGGATAACATGCGATCGAGAACGTTGATCCTATTGACCTTGCTTGTCGCACTGCTAGGGGGGGGAGGCTGTGGTGGAGGGATAACGCCCACACCCAGGCCCACGCTGAACGAAGCGACGTCAGAGCCGATGGACACGGTCCGCCCCACGCCGTCCCTTGAGGCCCCGGGGCAGCCTGTGGAAGCTGAGCAGCCTGCGGCAGTCTGGGAGGAAGCGCCCTGCCCCATGAACCTGCCCGCGGAGGCGGTCGAGGGTGAGCACATCACCTGTGGGTACGTGACCGTGCCCGAAGTCCGTGCCCCGTCCGGCGATGATGGAGCAGAAAGGCACACCGTTCGCCTGGCCGTGGCCGTGATCCACAGCGCCAGCGACGATCCCGCCCCTGAGCCATTGGTGATGTTGGCCGGTGGGCCCGGGGATTCGGCGTTGACCAGCTTTGTGCAGCTTCTGGCCAATCCTGGAATGGAGGGCTTTTGGGCAGAGCAGGAGATTGTGCTGGTCGAACAGCGGGGCACGCGGTACTCGACGCCATTCCTGCGATGCGACGAGATGTCCGAACTTAAGCTGGATCTATTGGAGGAGAATCTCGGCGACGAGGAGGAGCAAGCGCGCAAGCTCGATGCCTGGACCGCCTGTCGGGAACGGTTTGTCGAGTCGGGTGTAGATCTGGGCGCCTACAATAGCGTGGAAAACGCGGCGGACGTCGTAGCCGTGGCCGATGCGCTGGGCTATGACCGGGTCAACCTCTACGGCGGCTCGTACGGATCCTTGCTCGCCCAGCATATCATGCGCGACTACCCTGAGCGGGTGCGCAGCGCCATCCTTGACGCGGTCTCGCCCCTGCGCCACGGGCCGAACCTGCTGTACAAAGCCCACGCTATGGACCACGCTCTGCGGCTGTTATTCGCCCGCTGCCAGGACGACGCGGGCTGCAACGAGATCTACCCGGATCTGGAGCACGTTTACTTTGACCTCGTCAACCAGTTGAACGTTGAGCCAGCCACAGTGCAGCTTCAGAATCCAGATACCGGCGAGGCCTATGACCTGCTCCTGACAGGAGAGAGGCTTATTGCCCAGACCCGTGACCTGCTGTACGTGAGCGCCATCCTGCCCATCCTGCCCGGCGCCATCTATGATATGGCCGAGGGTGATTTCAGCCTGCTGGCACTAGTCCAGTCGCAGTTCATGTTCAAGCTCAACCTAGCCGATGGCATGTACAATTCGGTCATCTGCACCGAACTGGCCGATTTCACCGCGGCAGACATGGCTGACTCTGAGGGCCTGTACCCAGAGGTGGCCCGGGTGGTCGAGGATCTGATCGATGGGGTGATGTTGCAGCCCTGCCAGGTGTGGGGCGTCGAGCATCTGGGTGACTGGGTGACCGAGCCGGTCGCGGGCGATGTGCCGACCCTGCTCCTGTCGGGCGAGTTCGATCCCACCGTCCCGCCGCAGATGGCCGAGGTGGCGGCGCAAGAACTGACCCATGCCTACGTCTACACCTTCCCGGGCGAGGGCCACAGTGTGCTTGGCAGCAGCGCATGTGCCCAGGCCATGATGCTGGCCTTTCTCGACGACCCGGCACAAGCGCCCGATGTCAGTTGCCTGGAAGAGATGCCGGGCCTGATATTTCGCCTGCCGGTGGCAGAGGTCGCGCTGGAGCCGTTCACTGACGAGGATCGCGGCTTTCGTGGCCTGGTGCCTGCCGGTTGGCAGGAACTCGCGCCAGCGAACCTGGCCCGTGGCAGTTCGGCGACCGATCCTGCCTACTTTGTCCTGGAAGCCCAGCCGGTAACCGCGGCCGAGCTGTTCAGCGACCTGGCTGGGCAGTTGGGACTGGATCCAGGGCTGGAGCCAAGGACCCGTGCCAAGATCGGCAGCCTGATGTGGGATCTCTATACCATTGAGATCCAGGGTCACCCGGCCGACCTGGCGCTGGCCGCGGATGGGGAAAAGGCGTACTTTGTGCTACTGATCTCACCGCCCGACGAGCATACGATCCTATACGACCAGCTCTTCCTGCCCGCCGTGGAGGCGATGGCGGGGCTGTAGGGCAGCGTCCAATGGTGAAGAATGGCAACCTTGTCTTATCTGGTTGATAGCATCCGCCATCACAGAGTGGTTGGGACCATCCCTGGCCAATGGGGCACCGATACCGTGAGCCGGAGTGTAATCCGCGACTTGATCAAGACGACAACGCCCAAGGTGTTGAAAGACCTGCCAAAGCAGGGGGAAGGCTGGCGGGTGCACTATGCTTTCTTTGCCCGCGCCTGGTTCACCGTCGCGGCTCAGGCCGCGGTCGAGTTGGTGGGAGCTCACCTGGTGGACCTGGAAAAGTTGGACACGGACCTGGCGAGCGTGTAGATGAAGCTGGAAAACATGGAGTGAGCAGGATCCAAACCATCTTCCTGCTGGCTCGATTTTCAGGGAATGCAAGTGCCCATTGATCTCCCCCTTCACTCGTGCTGAGCAAGGGCCGGATCTTTTGCACCGCACAGGCACAAAGAACGTCAAGTTCTTAGCATTTTCTATGCGCTCTTCGCGCCTTGGCAGTACAGCTTCGCTTTGACATCGGCAAGCCACACCCAAGAGGCTGACTATCGATTTGCAGGGTGGGTGAAAGGTAGTAGAATCTTGCCGTCGTGTATACGGCCCGCAAGGTAACAATATGGCGTGCGCTTGAGGTTCGTGAGGTTCTCACGGAAATCGGTCGGGATAGTGACGTCTCAAAGTGGCGACCACAGTGGCAGTGAAGGTCCCTTTGGGGCATTTATGTATACTTCCCAGGTTGGCCTGACTCGCTTGCAGCCAGTGGGCTGTAGCGGAAGGGAATTAGTACAGCCAACCAAGTGGGGGTGGAAGCAGGGGGAGTCTGGCAAAGACCCCACTGTTGTGCAAAGGGAGACGAAATGGATACTAAGCGGCAACTGACAGCCGTGATTGAGCGTGAAGAGGATGGCTATGTCGCTACTTGCCCGGAGCTGGATATTGTCAGCCAGGGCGATACTGTCGAGGAAGCACGGTTGTATCTCCTCGAGGCTGTGGAGGGATTCTTTGATGTGGCGTCACCCTCAGAGATCCAGCGCAGGTGGAAGACGGAGACCTACATCACCTCCATTATGGCGACCATACCATCTGGTCAAGTCATGGAAGTGACGAGCTAGGGAATGCCCAGGCTCCGTGTTTTCTCCGGCAGGGAAGTCTGTAGGATCCTATCAAGCCATGGATTCGAGCAGATTCGCCGAAAAGGGAGCCACATCATCATGCAGAAGAAAGAAGAGGACACAACCATCACCGTGCCCGTGCCAGACCCAGACCATGCTGAGTTGAGGATGGGCACCTCATCAGGGATCATCAGGCAGTCTGGCTTGCCTCGGTCGCTGTTCGAAGCTGGGTGATTATGCCTGACCTCTATGCTGGCAGACTACCTCCTTTCTTCTGCGCTCCCCGGTCGGACGAAGCATAGGTTACTCTGAGCTTTCAGCCCAGCAAGGGTGGCGACATGGCGTGCATTCGAGGTCCAACGGGGCTTTGCCACGGCCTGTTCATCCCCCTTAAGCTGATCTATCCGGGCGCAGTTATCCCATCCATCCAGCTCTCGCTGCTTCGGGGACTTGACCCGGCGGCGCACATCGCGTTGGGCAGGGCCCTGCGCGACCTGCTGGGCGAGAACCTCCTGGTCATCTGCTCTGGCTTCTCGTTCCACAATATGAATGCGTTCTTCGGCCAGGCTGCCGGCGCGCCCGATGCAGCCAACGATGCCTTTCAGGACTGGCTGATCGAGACGTGCACCGGGCCGTTGTCTGAGTCGGAGCGTGAGCGACGTTTGATCGAATGGGAGCAAGCACCCTCGGCCCGTTACTGCCACCCCCGTGAGGAGCATCTACTGCCCCTGCATGTTTGCGCCGGGATGATGGGCCGGCCTGCCACAGTAGCCTTTGATGACCAGATACTGGGCAAGCGCGCCCTGGCATTTCTATGGGGATGAACAACGGATACTCACGGTTGCGGCGGCGACTTTGAAAAGATCCTGAATAGGCCAGTTGTGGAATTGACAAACGACTGTCTGTGTGGTAGGATATACAAACGTTTGTATTGCCATCCTCACCGCAATGGGTGCGAGCTGGTGCTCGGGATAGGACAGGAGCGAAGTGCCGGTCTCAATCAAGGACATCGCCCAGGCTGCCAATGTAACCCCTGGCACAGTGTCTCGTGCTTTGCGGGATAGCCCTCGCGTCAATTCCGATACCAAGGAGCGCATCCAACGCCTTGCCGACGAGATGGGCTATACGCCTGACGCCCAGGCACGCAGCCTCGTCATAGGCCGCACGCAGACAATTGGTATCGTCGTGACTACCATGACCGATCCGTTCGTCGGGACCATGGTCCAGACCATCGAGTCTGCTGCGTTCGAACATGGGTATACGGTCATACTTGCCAGCTCCAACGAGATACCCGAGCGCGAGATCGAGGCAGTACAGATGCTCCAGTCCAGGCGCGTCGATGGCGTCATCGTTACCTCCTCGCGAGTTGGATCGCTGTACCAGGAACACCTGGATCGACTCCGCGTGCCGGTTGTGCTGATCAACAGTTTGGTACATCACAGCGGGGGATACACCTACTCCATAGGCGTGGACAACCATCATGGGGGGTACCTGGCGACAAGCCATCTTCTCCAGATGGGACACCGATGCATCGCCTACGTCTCTGCGCCTGCCGACCGAAGTGACAATGCCGAGCGCCAAAGGGGCTATCGCGATGCTCTCGCTGAGGCTGGCATCGAGGCTGATCCTGCGTTGAGCCTGCAGGGCACAGGTCGTGCTGGCGGCGGGAAGCGGGCATTGCCGCAGCTGCTGTCGCTAGACCCTGCCCCAACTGCCGTATTCTGCTATAACGACGTGACGGCTATTGGCTTGATCAGTGCCGCACGAGGGGCTGGCCTCTCCATACCTCGGGATCTGGCCATTGTGGGCTTTGACGACATTGCCTTTGCCCAGTTTATCCATCCGGCGCTGACGACTATCGCCCAACCTGTCCATAGGTTGGGCAGGGGAGCCGTAGAAATGGTGTTGGCCCTTCTGCCGGATGATGATCGGAGTGAACGGACTGTCTCCGATGCACAGGTTCGCGGAAGGCTCGTCGTTCGCGCCTCTTCGGGCCAGTCTCAGCCCGGGGCTGCCGGCGAGAGTTTGGGCGCAGAATTGTCGCAGAGAGTAGGCTTGGAGCAAGGAGGATAAGCAATGGTCAATCCAATTCGTTGGGGCATCCTTGGCACAGGCTGGATCGCGAACGAATTCGCCCAGGGTCTGATGTGTCTTCCGGATGCCGAGCTTGTGGCGGTCGGCTCGCGCACGCCCGAGTCCGCGCAGCGTTTCGCGGAGCGATATGGGGTGCCCCACCGGCACTCCGGCTATGAAGCCCTGGCTCGGGATGCCCATGTCGACGTGATATATGTGGCGACGCCGAACCCCCTGCATAGGGAACACACGATGCTCTGCCTGGAGGCTGGCAAACCGGTCCTGTGCGAGAAACCGTTCGCGCTCAACGCCCGCGAAGCGGAGGATATGATCCGGTTCGCCCGCGAGAAAAAGCTCTTTCTCATGGAAGCGATGTGGAGCCGGTTCTTTCCCCTGATGGGCGAACTGCGCACCCTTCTGGCGCAGGGCGCAATCGGCGACGTGCAGATCTTGGCCGCAGACCTTTGCTTTCATTTCGACTTTGACCCGTCGGATCGTCGCTATGATCCTAATCTCGGCGGAGGTGCTCTGCTGGACCTGGGCGTGTACCTTGTCTCGCTGGCCTCTATGATCATGGGGCCGCCCTCACGGATCGGTGGTCTGGGCCACTTGGGAGAAACCGGCGTGGACGAGCAGGCGGGTATCGTGTTGGGCTATGAACAGGGCCAGGTGAGCACGCTGTTCACCTCGGTCCGCATCGATTCGCCCGTCGAGGCGGTGATCATAGGAACCGGGGGACGGATCCGGCTCCATCCAATGTGGATCCATCCCAACAAGCTGACGTTGAGCGTGGCAGGCCAGGAGCCCACTACCATCGAGAGGCCCTTTGATGGAAACGGCTACCAGTTTGAGGCTGCTGAGGTGATGCGTTGCCTCAGAGCCGGCAAGCTGGAGAACGACGTCATGACCCTGAACGAGACCCTATCGATCATACAGACGATGGATGCCATCCGGGCGCAATGGGGTCTGAAATTCCCCGGTGAGTGAACCGAAGACAGAGGAGAAGTTTCAAGGAGGTTTCGCCTGTGAAAGCAGCAGTGTTGCATGGTGTACACGACCTTCGATTACAGGACCTGCCGGATCCCGAGCCGGCATCAAACGAGGTGCTCATCCGCGTCGAGGCTGCTGGACTGTGTGGCACAGATGTGCACATGTGGGAAGGCACCAACCAGGAGGGGACATTTCCCTTTGTCCCGGGCCATGAATGGTCGGGCGAGGTGGTAGAGGTCGGCAAGGATGTCAAGATGGTGTCCATCGGCGACCGCGTCGTCGCCGAGGTGCCTATCCCCTGCCATATCTGCGACAACTGCAAGGACGGTATGGAGCCCAACATGTGCCCCGACTTTGCGCTGTATGGTTTCTCCTGGGAGAATCCGGGGGGCATGGCCGAGTACACGCTGGCTCGGGAGGAGCGTCTCTTCAAGATTCCGGACAATGTGAGCTACGAAGAGGCCTCGCTGGTTGAGCCCGTATCGGTTGCCTATCATGGTGTGTGGGGTTCCGGTGGGGGTGCCGCTCCTCACGACAGGGTCGTCGTCTTTGGCGCTGGCCCGATCGGCCTCTTTGCCATGCTGTCCTGCAAGGCATCCGGTGCCCCTGTCATTGTGGTGGAGCCGCAACCCTTCCGCCGCAGGATGGCCCGTGACCTTGGCGCAGACGTGACCCTCGATCCCACGGATGGCAACCTGATCGATCAGGTGATGGATCACACCGGGGGGCGTGGCGCAACCATGGTGCTCGAGTGCTCGGGCAGCAACGGAGCCCTGGCGGCAACCCTGGATATCATCGCCAAGCAGGGGCGCATTGTCCTCATAGGGCAGAGCGCCGGACGCAAGATACCTATCGAGATCGGACAGGCGATATTCCAGCGCACGACGATTGTCGGTTCGAGTGGCAGCCCCTACTTCTTTCCCAAGACCCTGACCTTCATGTCGCGGCGGCTCGTGGATCTGATGCCAATTGTCACCCACCGGTTCCCGTTATCCCAAGTCCTGGACGCCTTTGAATTGGGCAAGAGCGGCGCTGACTGCGCCAAGATTCTGGTCCTACCCTGAGTACTCTGGAGGGAATCATGCTATTAGGTCTGCACACGGGCACCATCATGCATACGAACCTGATGACCGACATCCGCGTGGCACAGGAGACGGGCTACGATGCCATCGAGTTCTATATCCCCAAGCTGGTGCGCTATCTGGATGCGGGCTATCAGGCTGAAGAGCTGCGGCCTGTCCTCGGGTCGCTCAAGCTGGCCATGATCAACTCCTTTCTTCACATTGAGCGGCAGGACCCGGAGGCCCGGCGGGAGCTCTGCGAACTATGCGAGAGACTCTGCCAGGTTGCCCAGATCCTGAGCTGCTCCATGCTACAGGTGGTTGCCCTCAATGGGCTCCGGGGTGAATCCTGGCCCCAGATCCGGTCGAAAGTGGGCCGGTCGCTCGCAGAGCTTGCCGATATCGCTGCTCCCTTTGGCGTACGGCTGGCCCTCGAGCCGGTGACGTTCACGCCGCTGCGCTTGCTTTCGCAGGCGCTGGAGGTCCTGGACGTTGCCGGACGCGATAACGTCGGGCTCTGCCTCGACACGTTCCATCTATGGACTGCGGGCACATCGTGGGATGAGGTTGCTGCCCTCGACCCGGCCTTGATCGCAGTGGCCCACATCAGCGACACGATGCCGCAGCAGGGGGAGGAGTGGAGTGACGCTGACCGTGACGTCCTGCCCGGCGACGGGATCCTGCCACTGCGCGAAGGTATCGAGGCCATACGGGCCACAGGCTATGACGATCTGTGGAGTGTGGAAATGCTGGGCTCTTACCATTGGGAGTGGGACCCGTTCGTGCTGGCCGCGGAGGTCAAGCGGCGGGCCGACGCCCTACTGTGACAACCGTGACACTGTGACGCTGTTTTGTGGGTGCTATGCGGAGGAGTGACGTTTGCTCTACTGCTTGGTGCGTGAAAGACGATTCACGGAAGATCCAATCTAGTTTACTTCATTCCAAGGAGGTAGTATCATGAAAGGCAAGATGAGAGGTGTGCAGCTTACGGCGGACTGGGATCCGAGACCCGATTTCGTGCTCGGGCCCAAAGATATCGAGGGCAGACAGACGTACCTGGGCAGCCGGGTCTGGCGGAACCCAAGAGTGGAGATCGTGGAGCGCAAGATCCCTACGCCCGGCCCGAGAGAGGTGCTGCTGGAGGTCAAGGCCTGCGGCATCTGCGGCAGTGACGTTCATATGGCCCAGATGGATGACGAAGGGTACATGTGGTATCCGGGTCTGACGGGCTTTCCGTCAATCCTGGGACACGAGGTCTCGGGTGTCGTTGTGGAGGCTGGCAGCGAGGCCCGTGACAAGGCGACG
>JASFLR010000002.1:0-19104 GCA_050117995.1 Anaerolineae bacterium | reverse complement strand
AGAGCAGGGCATCCAGACCGGCCCGATCGTAGAGGCCGACGCGGCTGAGCATGACCAGGTAGTGGCTGCGGGCCACCACGCTGATGGTGTCAAGCTGCAACAGGCCAATCCGCCGGATTCCCTCCAGCAGGGTGTCCCGGTCAGCGACTGGAGGACGGCGGTGAAGACCCTGCTTGTACACGGCAAGCTTGCGCACCGTATCCACGGACAGCCTGAGTTTGCTGGACATCGATCCTCCTCAGCCAGGAAACTTGATTTCGAACCGCACCTCGTCGCGCACCGGGATCCCGGCAAAGCCTGTTAACGCGTCTCCTGCGATCCGCCCCTCACGGGCGTGATCCTGCGCCACACGCCCCGTCTCGATTCCGGTGATGTGGAATCCGCAGCGCTGGTACAGGGACAGCGCCGGAAGGTCATCGTTGGTGGTGGCAACGATGACCCGGGCCAGGCCGCGCCCTCTGGCCTCATTGCACACGGCCTGAACCAGGGGCCGGCCTCCGCCACGTCCCTGGTAGTCAGGCAATAGGTGCAACATGACCAGCACGGCCGCGTTCCACGCCTCCTCGACAGCAAAGCTGGCCACGCCCACTATCTTGCCAGCGTCACAGGCCAGGAAGGCAGGGCAGGCCATCACGTCGTAACGGCGGTCAAAGCAGTCTACGACGGTCTCATCCCAGAAATAGAGCGCCAATTCCTCGATCCGAGGGTGGTCAGCGGGCGTTGCCTCACGAATGGACAGTAGGGGGCCTGCGTCCCGCTGACTGGCAGCAACCACCGCCAGGCGGGCATGTTCCAGGCAGACGTGCTGCCCGGTCTCCCGGTCGCGGTACTGGGCCCGGGTGCCACAGAGCGCACACCTGCTCAAGATCCACCCAGACCCAATGTCATGGCCAGCCAGGCCAGCACGCCGACCACCGCAGCGATGATCAGGCCAGGTACTAGGGTTTTCTTGAGCACCTTGCCCTCCTGACCCGCCAGCCCTGCCGTGCTGCAGCCCACGATCAGCTTGGCTGGCGCCAGCATCGAGCCCAGGGCTCCGCCAGTCGTCTGCGCAGCCAAGATCACCGTGACACTGATGCCGAGCAACTGCGCTGCCTGCTGCTGCAAGGGAGCAAAGACCACGTTCGAGTTGGTGTTGCTGCCGGT
This sequence comes from Anaerolineae bacterium, assembly GCA_050117995.1. Taxonomy (GTDB): domain Bacteria; phylum Chloroflexota; class Anaerolineae; order JAAYZQ01; family JAAYZQ01; genus JBFFCR01. Next base: position 17,958 of record JASFLR010000002.1, on the reverse strand, counting down.
CATAAAGGCGCCAAGGGTGCCGATAAAGGGAGCAACCAGAGGGTAGAGGGGGCCCGCTGCGTTCCCGAGCCCCTCGGCCAACACGTAGGTCATGCCGGCGTGGTCCATGGCCACGGCCATGCCGACCATAGCGGCAATGCCGATGGAGGACGGGACTGCGCTCTTGACCGTGCGCTGCACGATGCGACGGCCGACGCCTGGGGTGTAGTGCCCGGTCCACGAGTAGACAGCGTAGAAAACCAGGGAGACGTAGGCCAGCAAGGCCCCCGCATGCCCAAAGACGCTGATGGTGCGCCCCGTTCCTGCCGCAGTTGTCCAGCCGTAGCTAGTCTGCACCTCCGAAAACTGCACCTGGATCTTGATCTCGTTCAAGATCCCATGCAGCCAGGGCCACAGCTCAGCAGCGGATACCACGACGATCAGCAGCAGGTAGGGGGACAGCGCCATGCCCAGCGAAAGCCGCTTGCGCTCGCCCGCACCTCCAGTCGCCGTGACCCCTTGCACGTCTTCTATGCTGGCGGACGGAGTTGACACATCTCGCTGGTAGCGTGGCATCCGGGCGATCAGTGCGCCCGATGCCAGGCCCGCCAGGCCCGCGCCGAATCCGGCCAGGTTCCACAATCCGTTTATCGCCAGACCTGCCTGGACGACGGCCATCACCAGGCCCATGACCAGGAGTGCGGGCCAGCCCCTACGCAAGGAGCTGCGACCCTCAAATGCCCAGGCAGCGGCTATCCCACAGCCAAAACAGGCCACGCCCAGGAAGACGGACGACCAGGGTGCCAGCTCCTCGCCGGGTAGCCCGGTCGCCGCCATCAGCGCCTGGAACGACGAGGCGATGTCGCCAAAGGTCACCGACCACGAATGGCCAATGGCCACGGCTGCCACCGCCACCACTGGCGCGAATCCCAGGCCAATGAGCAGCGGCGCCACAACGGCAATGGGCACGCCAAATCCGGCCACACCCTGCAGGAATGCGCTGAATGCCCAGGCCAGCAAGAGAAGCTGCATCGTCGGCTCGGCCGTCAGCCGGGCGATACCCCGGCCTATGACGGCAATGGCCCCGGCCTCATCAACCACCCGGTAGAGCACCAAGGCCATCCAGATGATATACAGGACATAGAGGGTAAGGAGAATGCCCCGCAACTGGGAGATGAGCAACAGCTCAGGACCCGCACCAAAGGCAAGCCAGGCCACGATCATGGCCACGAGCCAGCCCACGGGGCCTGCCTTCTTGCCCCCCCAGCGAAAGCCTACCATCAGGACCAGCACGACGGCGATAGGCAGAAAAGCTAACAACCAGGTCAGTAGGTTCAGCGGTGGTGTCTGCATGATCACTCAATTCTTCACGATGCGCTGTCCAGCCCGTGCATTGCCTGCTCAAGATCGGTGATGATGTCCTCTACAGCCTCGATGCCCACGCTCAGGCGCACCAGGCCATCGCCTATACCAATCGCCTGCCGCACCCCGGGCGCTACCTGGCGGTGCGAGGAGTGGGCCGGATAGAGGGTCAGGCTGTACACATCGCCCAGGGTCGTGGCCGGCAGGACCAGCTCCAGGGCCTCCATGAAGCGAAAGACCTCCGCCTGACCTGCGTCGCGCAGGTCAAAGCTCATCATGCCGCCAAATCCCCGCCCTTCGAAGAGACGGGCAGCGACCTCGTGCTGCGGATGCCCCGGCAGCCCCGGGTAGTGAACCCGGGCGACGGCAGACTGTCCATCCAGCCACTCGGCCACCACCTGGGCGTTCTGGCAGTGCTGGCGCATCCGCAGCGGCAGAGTCTTTATGCCGCGCAGCGCCAGCCATGCCTGCTGCGGTCCCAAGTTGGCGCCCAACAGCTTCTGCCGCTCTCGCAGATCATAGCCCCTCTCTGCACTGCAGGCCACCACCCCAGCCATCACATCGCCGTGGCCCGCCAGGTACTTTGTTGCCGAGTGCACGGCATAGTCAGCGCCATGCGCCAGCGGGCGGCACAGATAGGGCGAGGCAAAGGTCGCATCCACGATCAGGGCTGCGCCAACGGAGCGAGCCATTTCTGACAGCACAGGAAGGTCCGCGACTTTCATCAGCGGGTTGGAGATGATCTCGCAGAGTATGGCCGCGGGCTGATCGTCAGCTACGGCGCGCCCAACAGAGTCCAGATCGGTGATATCCACAAAGCGCACGCGGACCCCAAGCTCGACAAAGGTGCGCTCCAGTAGGGCATAGGATGCGCCATACAGGTCGGCTGCGGCAACCACCGCACTGCCGGTGCGCACACCCGCCCCCATCAGGGCCGCGTGGACGGCGGCCATGCCCGAGGCAAAGGCCACTGCGTCCTCGCCACCCTCCAGCACTGCTACGGCTTGCTCAAAGGCGCTCACAGTAGGGCTGCCGTAACGCGGGTAGACAAAGCCAGCCCTCTCGCCGCCAAAGACTCCATCGAGGTCTGCCATGTCGTCGTACAGGTACCCGACCGAGAAGTGGACGGGGGTGCTCACAGGCGTGAAATCGGGCCGGGGAGCGCGCTCGCCGGCGTGGACCGCCTGCGTAAAGATACTTCTGTCTTTAGGCATCACTCAGTTCCTTTCCCAGGGCTGTAGCAATCGCATGCGCCGGATACTAGCCAAAGCGCCCGGTAATATAATCCTCGGTGCGGGCCTGAGCAGGCCGGGTGAAAATCCTTTCAACCGGGCCGACCTCCACCAACTCGCCTCCCAGCATAAAGGCGGCAATATCGGCCACCCGCGCGGCCTGCTGCACGCTGTGGGGCACCAGGACCACGGTATATTCCTTCTTTAGCTCCTGCAATGAAGCTTCGACCTTGGCAGTCGACAGCGGGTCCAACCCGGAGGTGGGATTGTCCAGCAGGATGACTTCGGGCTCCAGGGCCAGAGTGCGGGCGATACACAGCCGCTGCTGCTGCCCGCCCGACAGGCGCATGGCCGGTTCGTGGAGTCGATCCTTGACCTCATTCCACAACGCCGCCTGGCGCAGGCTGCGTTCCACCAGCTGATTCAGGTGCCCCGACCGGCCCTCGCCCCGCATCCGGGGGCCGTAGGTCACATTGTCATAGATCGTCAGCGGCAGCGGGATGGGCAGGGCAAAGACCATGCCCACGCGCCGCCGCAGTTCTGTCACGTCTATCCCCGGTGCGTAGACATCCTGCCCGTCTAGCAGGATGCGCCCGCTCAACTCGGTGGGCTCGTTCTCGTTCAGATCGTTCAGCCTGTTCAGGCAGCGCAGCAGGGTGCTTTTGCCGGCATGAGAGGGGCCAAAGACAACGGTGATCCGGTTGGCCGGGATGTCGAGGGTGATCCCCCTCAGCGCGACAAGATCACCGAACCGATAGACCAGGCTCTGAACGGAGAACTTGGCTACCATTGTCGCCTCCGGCGGAAGCGGCTGCGGATGATCGTGGCGACGAGATTCATGCCCAGCACCATCACCAGCAATACCAACGCCGTCCCATACTGCATCTCCAGGGGCATGCCGGGCACCTGCGTGGAGATGACGTATAGGTGATAAGGTAGCGCCATCGTCTGGTCGAGAGGGCTACTGGGCAGTTGGGGCAGATAAAAGGCGGCTACCGTGAACAGTATGGGAGCCGTCTCACCGGCTGCGCGCTCCAGGCCGAGGATGACGCCGGTGAGCATGCCGGGGATGGCATTGGGCAGCACCACCTCGCGCACCGTCTGCCAGCGCGTCGCGCCCAGGCTGTGACTGACCACGCGAAAGCGCTGTGGAACCGTGAGCAGTGCCTCCTCCGCGGTAGAGATCACGACCGGCATTGTCATCAAGCCCAAGGTCAGGCTGCCAGCTATGATACTGGTACCCAGCCCCAAAAAGAGCACGAACAGGCCCAAGCCGAACAGCCCGTATACAACCGAAGGGATGCCAGCGAGGTTGACGATGGCCATGCGGATGGCGCGGGTCAACCACGTATCCCGCGCGTACTCGGCGAGGTATATCGCCGCACCCACCGAGATAGGTATGCTGGCTATGGCGGTGCCGATGGTCAGCACCACCGTGCCGATCAAGGCCGGCAGGATGCCGCCAGCCTTCATCCCCTCGCGCGGAAAGTCAAACAAAAAGTCCCAGCTTATGGCCCCGATGCCCTGGACGACGATATAGGCCACTACCAGGACGATTGGCACCACGACGATCACTGCCAAGCCTGTCAGCACCGCGAACGCGACTTTTTGACTCGTCTGACGCGACATCGAATACCTACTCTCAGCAGCTCTCAGGATACCTGTACCCGCGTCGACAACTGTCGTACAGCCTCGTCGACGGCTTCTGCATGCTCAAGGGACAGCTTGATGGCGTCCTGAGGGCAGATTTCCACGCAGCGCCCACAGCCCCGGCAGGCATCGCCGATGACTGCCCTGCCATCCTCCAGGCGGATGGCATCCACAAAGCAGACGCCTTCTGTACAAGTGCCACAGCCCACGCACTCTTCATCGACTTGCACCATCACCCCGGGCATGCCCATGGTCTTGGCACCGATCTCTGGCGCAAGATCGGGCAGCATGCGCCACAGGCAACAGCATGGGCAACAGTGACAAATCGTCATCAGCTTGTCCCCGGGACCTATGCCCAGCCAGACAGTATCCAACTTGTTTCGACCGATGAGATGGACCAGCCCTGCCTCGCGGCAGCGACGGACGTGCTCAAGCGCCTCCGCCTTGGTGACCGGGCGTCCAAGCTTGGGATTGATGCCCGAAGCCGCCTCACCCAGGAAAAGGCACCCTAGTTCGATGGGATAGTCCTCACAATGGCTGGCATCTCGGCATATACAGCGATCCATGATCCAGTGAGTGCTAGCCTCTTCAATGAAGTGCTCCACAACGCTGGACGGCAGGACCATCTCCTCAGGCAGGTCGACCGGCTCGTCGATCTGGATCACAGCGTCCGACCGGAACGCATCGTCGCTGGGCAAGTAGATGAGATAATCGCCATCGAAAAGCCAGCGGTCGATGACGCTACCGAGCAGCGGTAGATGGGTTGCCCTCGCCGCCAGCGCGCGGCTCGGGAATGTCATCTTGAGCAAGGTCACAATCCACTGCGGCCGGCTCATGGGCTGGCAATCCAGTGCAGTGCCGTGAGCATCATGCGATCTGCGCGCCTGCGCCCCAGCAGTTTCACCCCATCAACCGCCCGCCGCGCCGCGGGCCTCCCTTGACTACCACCGCTGAAGCAATGGCATTGATGAAAAAAGTCACCACGAACAGAAGAATGCCGACGGCAAAGAGCACGTGATAGTGGGTACTCCCCTGGGCCACCTCTCCCATCTCGGCGGCAATGGTGGCGGTCATGGTGCGAGCGGGGAGGAATAGCGCGTACCACTCGCGTGGGATGCGCGCCGCGTTGCCCGTCACCATCATCACTGCCATCGTCTCGCCGATGGCCCGGCCGATGCCCAACATCACAGCGATGATCACCCCTGAGCGTGCCGCCGGCAGGACCACACGCCAGATGGTCTGCCAGTGCGTGGCCCCCATGGCCAGAGCCCCATCCCGGTACCCCTTGGGCACGGCGTCGATGGCATCCTCCGCCACGCTGATGATAGTCGGCAGCGCCATGTAGGCAAGCATCAACGAGCCGGTAAACGCGGTCAGCCCGGTGGGAATATCCAACGCCTCGCGCATCAGCGGCGCCACCGCTACCATGCCCAGAAAGCCAAGTACCACCGAGGGGATGCCAGCCAGGACCTCGATCAAAGGCTTGAGGATCTCGCGCAGCCAGTTCGGCGCAAGCTCGCGGATAAAGACCGCGGTCGCCAGCCCCAGCGGCAGGGCAATGACCACGGCTCCAGCAGTCACCAGCAATGACCCGAGGATCAGGGGCATGGTACCAAAGAGATCCTCGTTCGGGTACCACCGCTGCCCAAAGAGGTTGCCCAGGCTCACCTCCCAGAAGGCGGGAGCGCCCTCCTTGAGCAAAAAGAGGAAAATGAGGGCCACGAAAAAGATGGCCGAGAAACCTGCGGCGCGGATCAACGCCGTGATCAGGGCCTCGCGCCGCCCTGCCCTAGATTGCTTCATCGCCCGACCTTTCCTGTGCCATGGCGCGCAGCCTACTGGAGAGGCACAAATCCCAGCTCCAGGACAATGGCCTGTCCCTCGGGACCCAAGATCCAGTTGAGGTATTCCGCAACCGCGCCCTGGGGCTCGCCCGCAGTGTAGATATAGAGCCCGCGGGCAATCGGATAGCTGCCATCTTTGACGGTCTCGACCGTGGGCATCACGTAGGGCTCCTCGTCTGCTGGCGCAACCCCCAGCACTTTTTGATCATCGGTAACGTACCCAAGGCCGTCATAACCGATGGCATTGGGGTTTTCGCGCACCTCCGCCGAAATGCCCTCAGACGAAGGCATCAACAGCGTGTCGGGAGAGAAGAGGGTCCCGTCGTCCCCGTAGCCCTGGCGTAGTACCTGCTCGAGGAAGAAGACATGGGTGCCGCTATTCGACTCTCTCGAGAGCAGGACGATGGGCCGGTCCTCGCCACCGACATCGCGCCAGTTGGTGATCTTGCCCGAAAAGATCGCTGAAAGCTGAGGGATCGTCAGCCCCTGGACCGGGTTGCTGGGGTGTACGACAATGGCGATCGCATCGCCAGCGACGACATACTCCACCGGCTCGATCCCATTGGCCTCCGCCTGGGCGCGCTCCTCCTCTTTGATCTGCCGCGAGGCATTCGCCATGTCGACGGTGCCGTTGATCAGCGAGGCAATGCCGGTTCCCGACCCTCCGCCGGTGACCGCCACCTGCACCTCAGGCGCGACCTGCTGGTACGCTTCGGCCCAGGCCAGCGCCACGTTGACCAAGGTATCGGAGCCCTTGTTCTGGATGCTGGTTGCCAGGCCCGGTTCTGCCGTCCCCTCTCCCTCCTCCTGGACCGCAGGACCACAAGCGGCCAACGGGAGTAGGAATAGCAGCAGGGCTACAAAGACGCTCCATTGAATTGAACCGATCCATGGAATCGGACCTATGCATATGGTAGGCATGCTCTTCACAGTCCACTCCGCCCCAGTGACTTGGGCACCAGCCGCTGGGATTATAACACCTACTGCCCGGACGGTCAAAACACCCCTTTGACTTTCGCCCCCTCTTCTGCTACAATGGCCTCGCTAGAATCCCGCCGTGATCGATGCACACTCTCGTCCAGCGGGTACAAGGAGGCGGCGCCGTGGAACACCCCGAAAAGATGACAGTGCGCGATCTGCAACTGTTCTATGGCGATTTCCAGGCGTTAAAGGGCATTTCGCTCGCTGTCATAGAACGGCAGATCACGGCGCTGATCGGACCGTCCGGCTGCGGCAAGAGCACCTTCTTGCGCTGCCTCAATCGCATGAACGACACCATCGCCAGCGCACGCATCACGGGAGATGTGCTGCTGGACGGCGAGAGCATCTATGCCGCGGACTTTGACGTGGTGAATCTCCGGCAGCGTGTGGGCATGGTCTTCCAACGCCCCAACCCCTTTCCCCAGTCTGTTTTCGACAATGTGGCATTTGGGCCCAGAGTGCTTGGCATGCACAAGGCCCGCAGCCTGGATGAGATTGTGCGCGAGAGCTTGGAGGGGGCAACTCTCTGGGGAGAGGTCAAGGGAACTCTGAAGCAGTCTGCGCTGGAGCTGAACGCCGGTCAGCAGCAGCGACTGTGTATCGCTCGAGTGCTGGCCGTTGAGCCGGAGGTGATCCTTATGGACGAGCCCTGCTCCGCACTGGATCCCGAGGCGACTTTGGCCATCGAGGACCTGATGCGCCGGTTGGAGGAGCACTATACCATCGTCATCGTCACACACAATATGCAGCAGGCTGCCCGCGCCTCGGACTGGACCGGGTTCTTCTGGCTTGGGGAGCTGATCGAGTACGGACCCACTGAGCAGGTTTTCATCACCCCTCAAGAAGAGCTGACAGAGGACTATATCACCGGGCGTGCGGGCTAGGGGTTACTGCCAGACAGTGCGCGTCTCCCCCACCAGATAGCATTCAGGAGACAGAGTCGGCCCAGTCGTTTTCCAGCGCCAGCCACCGCCTGGCGGCATCGGGCAACTTTGTCAGCGAAGCACGCACACGCGTACATTCGGGCAGCGAGTCGAGGAACATCGGCCCGTACGACTTTGTCAGCAGCCGCTTGTCCAGGATCACTACCACGCCCCGGTCGGTCTTGGTGCGGATCAGCCGGCCAAAGCCCTGCCGGAAGCGCAGGATCGTCTCCGGAATGGCGTATTCGGCAAAGGGGTTGTCGAAACCCTCAGCGCGAGCAGCATAGATGGGATCATCTGGCACGGTAAAGGGCAGCCGGGCGATAACCAGCACACTGAGCGCCGGTCCCACTACGTCCACTCCCTCCCAGAAGCTGCGCGTGCCCATCAGAACCGACTTGGGCGTCGTGCGGAAATTCTCCAATAGCTGCACCCGGGAGATGCCCGCACCCTGTTGGTACACGACGATGCCATCATCCGCCAGGGGCTGCGTGATGGCCCCCGCCGTGGCCCGAAGCTGGCTGTATGAGGTAAAGAGCACCAGTGCCCGGCCCTCGGTAGCACGGCACAGGGCAAACAGGGCTTGTTCCACCGTCTTCTGAAAGTAGGGCTGGTTCGGCTCCGGTATGTCCACCGGCAGATAGAGCAGCGTGGAGCTCTTGTAATCAAAGGGCGAACCCACTGCCAACTCGTCGGCATCCCAGGCGCTCAGCCTCTCGCGCAGGAAGTCAAAGCGACTCTCGGTAGTTAGTGTCGCCGAGGTAAGAATGACCGACTCCTTGGCGTGAAACAGATGCCGTTCCACCAAGCTGCCCACGTGCAGAGGTGCGGCATGGAGGGTCACCCGTTCATCCCGGGGCGAGACATCGGCCCAGTAGATCTCGGCAGAGGTGGGCTCGGCAATACAGGCATTGACATGCTCCCGAAGCTCCGCCAGGCGTGTAGCATGCCCGACGCAATCCTGTACCATTCCCTCCAGCCCGGTGATGTCGAATGGCTCCAGCTGCTCGAGGCCGCCGCAGAGTTGCTCCAGGTCGCCGACAACCGAATATAGCCGGGAAGAGAGATTGTCCCAGGTAATCTCGATCTGATCCCACGCCGGCTGGATGCGCAAACCGCTGGTGATGCGCAGACGCTGGCTGTACTGCCCGCGCTGCGGACTATGCTCCTGCAAAAAGCCGCCCAGCACGTCAAAGAAGGCGTTGAGACCGGTCAGGGCTGACTCGATCTGCTGCTGCATACCGTCTATGTGGCCCTCCAGGGTGGCCCACTCCTGAGGGGGGATCTTGCCGCGACACTGCGCCAGCACATCACCCAAGAAGCCAGCATATTTGCGGACGCCTGTGGGACGGGCCAACTCGTTCAGGACTCGCTCAAAGTGTCGCTGGTCGGCCTGGAAGCTTAGTTGGCGGGTCACGTTTGCTTCCAGGTGATGCGCCTCATCGACAATAAGGTACCGGTACTCGGGAAGGACCCGGTTCTCCACCGCCACGTCAGAGAGCAAAAGAGCGTGATTTACTATGATTAAATGCGCGCGCTCTGCTGCGCGCCTGGCGCGATAGAAGAAACAGCGACCCTGCTCGCGGTAGCGGCATCGATCCAGGGTACACGTCTCGCTCTCTGCCGAGATTTTGCTCCATAGCGCCTGCTCAAGCCGATCGGGCATAAACAGCTCACCGCGCTCGCCAGTCTGGGTGCTGGGCACCCAGGCCAGCACCTTGGCCAACATGCGCATCTCTTCAGGCGAACTGACTCCTGCCTGCCGCAGCACGGCTAGCCGTCGCTGGCATAGGTAGTTGCTCCTGCCTTTGAGTATCACTGCTCTGAAGTCAAAGGGCAGCAGCTCCTGCAGGTCAGGCACATCCTTGAGGAACAACTGGTCCTGCAAATTGATCGTGTTCGTCGAGACCACGACAGGCTCGCCATTACGGTGCGCAAAGGCGATGGCCGGGAGCAGATAGGCAATGCTCTTGCCTGTCCCAGTTCCTGCCTCCACCATCAAGTGCTGCTGGCCATTGAAGGCCTGACCAACTGCCCGCAGCATATCAACCTGCTGGGGCCGGTATTCGTAACCGGGGAAGCGCTTGGCAAAGACCCCGTCCTTCTCCAGCATGGATGCCAGCGCTTCTACATCCACCGCACGCGGTCGGGCTGCGCGAACCAACTCTTCCTCTTCCTGCTCAGTGGCAAAGAGCGGCCCCAGCATCTCATCCCTCGTGCCCAGCTGAGCTGCCAGTTGCTGCCCGATCCCGCCACCGAAAGCTGTGCGGGCAACGCCCCGTTCCACATCGCGGAAGACGTCCCTAGGCGCCCAATCTAGCCTGCTTGCCAGACGGTTGATCTCCTGCAGCACTGCCATGGGCAGCTCGGAGGCCAGCTGCAACAAGGCAACGAATAGAGCCTGCGTCGCCCTAGCATCGTCCAGAGCACGGTGAGAACCGATATGCGCCAGGCCCAGTGTCTCGCCCAGTTTGCCCAGGCTATATCGGGCCGCATGAGGCATCAGAATGCTGGCGAGCTCAAAGGTGTCGACGGCTGGGTTATTGAGGGACAGGCGATGGCTATCCAGGAAGCTGAGGTCAAAGCTCACATTGTGTCCAATCAACGGGTGGCTGCCCAGGAAACTGCGCAGCGGCCTGAGCACCTGCGAAAAGCGCGGGGCGCTTTCGACCTCTTCCTGCGTGATTCCGGTAAGGTGCTGCACCTGGATTGGGATAGGGCGTCCAGGATTGACTGGCGTGGTCCACGTATCCAGCACCTGCGCCTCGACATTGCCGTTGCTGAAGGACGTGCGGAAGCGAACAGCCCCAACCTCCAGGATGGTGTCGCGTTCAGCGTCCAGACCTGTGGTTTCCAGATCCAGGGCCACGTAGGTTCTGTTCATGGGGACTCCATTCTAGGGGAAGAAAGAAATGCATTTGGAGCAGGCCGCCAGACAACCAGAGTGCGACAGAGCCTGGCACCATACCTCAGCAGACAAACTGATAGAGGAAAACCCAATCTGCCGAAACGCCCCTTCCTCCCCACGGCGATTATACCTCAGGCGAGTGGAAAAGGCAATAGCAGAAACCCATACCGCCTGGCGCGCGAAACTAGACAAATAACCCAAGTTGGGGTATCATAGGCCAACCTCAAACAAATCGGCTGACAGCAGCCATCACAAGGAGTAGGTCGTGGATCAGACCGAGAAATTTCTGAAGGATATCACAGAAGTAGGGGGCATCCCTGGCTACGAGCACGAGGTGCGTGCCGTAATGCGCGAGTACCTCCAAGATGTGGCCACCATCGAGCAGGACAAGATGGGTTCCTTCATCGGCAAGCACGTGGGCGATGTCGACGGCCCGCGAGTTATGCTGGCCGGTCACATGGACGAGATCGGCTTCATGGTCAGGCTGGTCACCAAGGAGGGCTTTGTCAAGTTCCAGGCACTGGGCGGATGGTGGGATCAAGTCCTGCTCGGCCACCGGGTGCTGATCCGCACCTCCAAAGGTGACGTGATCGGCGTCATGGGCGCCAAACCGCCTCACTTGCTTGAGGCCGACGAGCGCAAGAAAGTTGTCGAGAAGAAGGATATGTATATCGACGTGGGCGCCTGCTCGGAGGACGAAGTCCGCGAGATCGGTGTGCGCCCCGGCGACCCGATCATCCCGGTCAGCGAATTCACGGTGATGGCCAATCCAGGTGTCTATCTGTCGAAAGCCTTCGATAACCGTCTGGGGTGTGCCCTGGCGGCGCAAACCCTGCGCCAGGTGGCGGAGGACGGACATCCCAACACCGCCTATGCCGTTGGCACGGTGCAAGAAGAAGTCGGCCTGCGTGGGGCCAAGACGTCAGCCTTTGTCGTCGAGCCCGATGTAGCCATCATCCTGGAAGTTGATATCGCAGGCGACGTACCCGGGATCAAGCCTGAGGAGTCGTCCATCAAGATGGGCGGCGGCCCGACGATGCTTGTCTACGATGCGCGCATGATCCCGAACCTGAAACTGCGGGATATGGTCATCGCACTGGCCGAAGAGCTCGACATTCCCTTGCAATTCTCGGCCATGTCTGGCGGGGCAACTGACGGCGGCATGATCCACATCCATAACGAAGGCGTGCCTTCGGTGGTCATTGGCGTGCCCACCCGGCACATTCACAGCCACAATGCCATCATCTGCCGGGAGGATTACGATCGAGCCCTGGCGCTGGTGGTTGAGCTGGTCAAGAGGCTCGATTCTGAGACGGTAGCCGGGCTGACCGACTGAGCCTGGTCTGGCACGAGGTCAAGGGCCCGGCCCCTGCCACCAAATTGCCACGGCAACTTGGCATGTTTGCATTACGCGTCGCTTTATGCTAGAATCCAGCCTCAAGCGCGTGGCTATTGAGAGTCTTTTCTCTATACCGTCTGGTGTGGGCTTTGCCAAACTGACTTGGGCTCATAGAAACGGCAGAGATTTGCACCCGGAGTTCCGGGGTGTGGGCATGCAGGGTACTGCGTGAGGAGCCAGATGTAAGTGAAAAAAGGGACGGCATTGAGCCTGGCCTGGAACCTGAGCTGGACCATGCTCTTCTCACTGCTGCTCCCGCTGCTGGGCGGCATCTGGCTCGACAACAAACTGAACACGGCGCCTCTCTTCATCTTGATTGGGGCGACATTGGGGATACTGGCAGCCACAGTCGGCGTTGCACGCATGGCCTTGAGGACCTTTAGCCAGTTCATTCCCGAGGAACCTGAGCAACCGCCAGGAGAAAACGGCAAGGAGGAACCGGTTTAGTGTCAAAGCTGCTATCTCCCAGAGTCCTTGTGCCGACACTTGTCCTCATCGTGGGGCTAGTGCTCATCAATGTAGTGCTTACCATCCCCGGAGTGGTGCTTCCCGAAATCTCCATCGCAGCCGAAACCGTGTTTGACTTCACATTGTTCGGCTTCTGGCCCGATGGCATCACCAACACACTTCTGGCTTCTTGGTTTACGACAATACTCCTGGTCGTAGCGATTTGGCTCATCGCGCGCAAGAAGAAGGAAATCCCCGGCAGGTGGCAGGGCGCGCTCGAGATGATCATCGAGGGCATGTACAACTTGGTGGAGGGTGCCGCTGGACGCAAGTGGGCCCGCAGGTTCTTTCCCATCGTGATGACCATCTTTCTTTTCGTGATCACCGCCAGTTGGTTGGGTCTCACGCCGCTCTTTGGCAGTTGGGGGGCACTGCACCATGCAGAACACGGCCAGCCTGTCGAATGGCTCAACGACTCGCACACGGCCGGCTTATGGGTTCCAGCTGACACTGCTGAGGCCGAAGCGCACGGTGAGGAGGGCAGCCACGCTGAAAGTGCAGAGGTGTACGCCCTGGCGCCGTTTTTCCGCGCTGCTACCACAGATCTGAATGTAACCCTTGCCCTGGCCGTGGTTTCCGTGGTGCTAACCCAATACTTTGGCCTATGGGCCCTAGGCATCGGATATCTGAGCAAGTTCTTCAACGTTGGTGGGTTTGTCAACGCATTCACCAAGAGGGGGCTGGGGTGTGTGGGTCGCATTGCAGCCTTTGGCATGGGCATCATCGATTTCTTCATTGGAGTCGTGGAGTTGATTAGCGAGATCGGCAAGATCATCTCGTTCTCCTTCCGTCTCTTTGGCAATATCTTTGCTGGCGAAGTGCTCTTGGGCGTTATGGCTTTCCTGATCCCATACATCATCTCGCTTCCCTTCTACGGACTCGAGCTATTCGTCGGTTTCGTGCAGGCCCTGGTATTCATGATGCTGAGCGTGGCCTTCTTTATCGTAGCCACGACCTCACATGGCGAAGAGGGACACTAAAACGGTAGACCTTGCACTCGCAGCCCGAGTGCTCGACGGTAATTGGTGACTATCCAAATCACAGAACTCAGGGAGGATTGAACAAATGGAAGTTGAGACCATGCGTCTGTTAGCATCGGCAGTCGCCATCGGAATCGGTGCCATCGGCCCGGCCCTCGGCCTCGGCATGATCGGCTCCAAGGCCATGGAAGCCTTGGGACGCAACCCGGAAGCCAGCGATCAGATCTTTGTGCCGCTGATCCTGAGCCTGGCCTTCACCGAGGCTATCGGCATCTATGCGCTGGTCGTCGCGCTGATGATCAAGTTCGTCTAGCGATTCTGGATTTTGGGCTGCTGATTCTGGGTTGGCTCCAATCCAACGAAAAGTCGCGTTCCAGAATTGAGAATCCAAGGAGGTTGACGCTTGGAAGCACTAGGCATCAATCTGGGTTATCTGATCTCCCAGATCGTAAACTTTGCGCTGCTGGCTGTGCTCCTGTACTTTGTGGCCTACAAACCCATACTCCGCATGCTGGACCAACGCTCTGAACGCATCAAGCAAGGCCTCGAAGATGCGGAGCAGGCATCGCGCCGGGCTGCGGAAATGGAGCAAGAGTTCGAACAGCGTCTGGCTGAAGCTCGCAAAGAGGGACAGGAGATCATTGCGCAGGCCACGCAAATGAGTGAGAAGGCTCGGCAGGATATCCTGGAAACGGCCCGTGAAGAGGCCCGCGCGCAGGTCGAAAAGGCCAAAGAAGAGATCTCTCGCGAGCGGGAGTTGGCCATGTCCGAGTTGCGGCAGCAGGTAGCCGATCTGTCCCTTAGCATCTCAGAGAAGGTCATTGGCGAGGCCCTCGATCAGCAGCGCCAGCGAGAGCTCATCGCCACATTCCTGGAGCAAACTGGGGAGCTCAAGTGAGCGCACAAGCCCGACCACAGGACTACGCTGCCGCCATCTACGATCTCGCCCTGGAGCCCTGGCTCAAGCAGCTAGGTGGCATCCAGAAGGTCGTCAAGGGCGATGCTGCATTGCGGGACGATCTGCATTCCCCTGGGCTGTCGACGCGGGACAAGCTGGACCAGCTCAGCCAGGCTATGCCCGTCGAGGTCTCGGGCGAGGTCCGCAAGTTCTTGGGCACCTTGCTCGAAGCCGGGCAGATCGATCAACTCGATGCCATTCTGCTCGAGTTGGACCGGCTCGCGCAGCGCCGCCCAGAGCGTACCGTCGCGCACGTAACCAGTGCCGTGCCGCTGACCGAATCCGAGCAAGAAGCCATGCGCGCCAAGCTGGCCGATCAATTTGGCTCCGACCTCGAGATGCGCTTCGAGGTCGATGCGTCCCTGCTCGGAGGCGTGCGCTTGCGCGTTGGCGACCGGATCATCGACGGGAGTGTCGCTGGAAAGCTGGCTGCGTTGCGGGACCATTTGACGGCACAATAGACTACCCTGACCTTGAAGCGCTAGCCGGGCGACACTCTCGCATGCGTGTAGCGTTTCATGTTCTGATTCCGGAGGCATGAATGGCCTTACAAGCCAAAGACATCACCGCGATTCTCAAGAAGCAGATTGAGGAGTTTGAAGCCCCGCTCGAAGCGATCGACGTCGGCTCGGTGATCGAGGTGGGAGACGGCATCGCGCGTGCGGACGGACTGGCTGGCGTGATGTCCATGGAGTTGGTGGAATTCCCGCCCAAGCCAGGCCGCAGCACGAGTATCATGGGACTCGCTTTCAACCTGGAGGCCGACAGTGTCGGCATCATCATCATGGGCGAGTACACCAGCATTGAAGAGGGTGATACCGTCAAGGGCTCAGGACAGATCGTCTCTGCCCCGGTGGGTGATGAACTCATCGGCCGCGTGGTGAATGCACTTGGCCAACCGGTGGACGGCAAAGGTCCCATATCTGCCAGCGAATCGCGGCCTATCGAGCGTATCGCGCCCAACGTCGTGACCCGCAAGAGCGTGGACACGCCGGTACAGACTGGGATCAAGGCCATCGACTCGATGATTCCCATCGGTCGTGGGCAGCGCGAGCTGATCATCGGCGACCGGCAGACCGGCAAGACGGCCCTGGCCATTGACACAATCATCAACCAGAAGGGCCAGGACCTGATCTGCATCTATGTGGCCATCGGCCAAAAGCGCGCACAAGTTGCCCAGGTAGTCGCCACGCTGGAGGAGCATGGCGCGATGGAACACACCATCGTGGTCATCGCATCTGCCTCCGAGCCTGCTACCCTGCAGTACATCGCCCCCTACGCTGGCTGCGCCATGGGCGAGTACTTTATGGAGCAGGGCAAGGAGGCATTGATCGTCTATGACGATCTGTCCAAACACGCCTGGGCGTACCGGCAGGTGTCACTGCTACTGCGCCGCCCGCCCGGACGAGAGGCCTACCCTGGAGACGTCTTTTACCTGCACTCGCGCCTGCTCGAGCGCGCAGCCAAGCTGCACCCCGACTATGGAGGGGGCTCGCTGACGGCGCTGCCGATCATCGAGACGCAGGCTGGCGACGTTTCGGCCTATATCCCCACCAACGTCATCTCGATCACGGACGGGCAGATCTTTCTCGAGAGCGACCTGTTCTACGCCGGCATCCGCCCGGCAGTGAACGCTGGCATCTCGGTGTCGCGCGTTGGCGGGGCGGCCCAGGCCAGGGCCATGCGACAGGTTGCTGGCCGTATGCGGCTCGACATGGCTGCCTTCCGCGAGATGGCGGCCTTTGCCCAGTTCGGATCGGACCTGGACGAGGCCACGAGGCGGCAGTTGGATCGCGGTTTGCGCGTACAAGAAGTGCTAAAGCAGGGCCAGTATTCGCCCGTGCCGCTGGCCGACCAGATCATCATCTTCTTTGCGGTGACAAACGGTCTCCTGGATGACATCGAGATCCGCAAGGTGAGCGACTTTGAGGAAGCCTTGCTGCGCTATATGAAGGACAGCCAGCCGGTCCTCGTGCAGACGATTGCCACAGGAGAAAAGCTCACGGAGGAGACGCAAGCCGAACTGACCCAGGCCATCGAGGATTTCAAGGCAACTGCGGCGTACTAGCATGATCAAACCTGTGCCTATGCTCGTAGCGCTGTGCATGTTGGCCGGTCTGCTGGCTGCTTGCGGCTGCACACCAGAGCCCACAGCGCCGCCACCGACCCAGACGCCCTGGATCGTGGTCGTTACGGCGACACCAGAAGCTGGAGACGTTGCCGAGGTCCAGCCGACGCAGACGCCATGGATCATTGTCGCCACAGCTACCGCGACGCGGGGTGTGCAGTCGGCGACCGCGGCACCCACTGCCGCGGGCGCTACGGAGGACCCAA
Source organism: Anaerolineae bacterium (assembly GCA_050117995.1). Lineage (GTDB taxonomy): Bacteria > Chloroflexota > Anaerolineae > JAAYZQ01 > JAAYZQ01 > JBFFCR01. Next base: position 901 of record JASFLR010000002.1, on the reverse strand, counting down.
CAGCGACGGTCGCAGCTACGTCGGAACCACCGCCGCCCACAGACACGCCGAATGCCGAAGAGTTGGAATATCCAGCGCCTGCCCTGCTGGAGCCGCCCGATGACAGGCCGGTTTCATGGCAAAGCACGGTGATATTCGAATGGAGTTCTGTAGGCGCGCTCGGCGTGGATGAGTACTATCACTTACACCTGGAACGTCGCCCCACAACCGAGGGCGAGCAGTGGTACGGGGATTACGTCTATACCAAGGCAACCAGCTTCTTGGCCGAGACGAGTTTTCTGTCGCCGTTCCATCCGCCGGCAGACCGCGGCCCGGCCACCGTGTACTGGTGGGTCCGGGTTGTGCGCAAGACCGGAGAGGACGAGAGCGGCAAGCCAGTCGGGGTAGACATCGGCCAGCACAGTGAAGAGGGGACGCTGGTACTGGAGCCAAAGCCGGACTAGTGGCTGGGGGGGTGGAAAGCCACTCCCGTCGCACAATTTACACTAAGCAACTTGCGCCATAAGGAGTAGCCTGTTGCCGAGCACACGAGAGATCCGTCGCCGGATACGCAGTGTAAAAAACATATCCCAAGTGACCAGGGCCATGCAGATGGTGGCTGCCTCAAAGATGCGTCGCGCACAGGAGCAGGTGCTAGCCACACGACCCTACACGGAGAAGGCATGGCAGGTGCTGTCCAACCTGGCAGCGCAGCGCGGTGTGGATGAAACGGTGCATCCCTTGCTTCAGATCAGAGAGGAGATCCACACCATAGGCATGCTGCTCATCACTGCTGACAAGGGACTGTGCGGCAGTTACAACCATGCTATGATCCAGGCCGCATCGCGCTTTATCAACGAGCTACCATATCCTGTAGAGTTGATCACGATCGGCAAGCGAGGGCGGGACGCCATGTGGCGGA
>JASFLR010000001.1:0-21384 GCA_050117995.1 Anaerolineae bacterium | reverse complement strand
TCGCACCTGGATGCTGGCACAGAACGACCATCCCGAGTGGGGTGCGCGCCCGCTGCGACGCATCATCCGGCGCTACCTGCGCGAGCCGTTGGCGGACTATTTGCTGGAGGCAGATCCGGGGCCTGGTGCCGAGGTCATGGTCGATGCGGGTGAGCAGGGGCTGACCTTCGAGGCAAGCTAGCTCTGTGTTTCCCATCTCAGCGCCTCAGCCTGCTACCACGATGCGGCGTGACCCTAGCTACAGACGGGTTGACGATCGCCAGGTACGATCGGAAACAGGGTGCAATGGACCGGCCTGATTTTGATGTCATCATCGCTGGCGCGGGCGCAGGGGGAGCGGCGGCTGCCTGGTACCTGACCCGGGCCGGGCTCCGGGTATTGATTGTGGAAAAGGCCCGGTTGCCGCGCTACAAGCCGTGTGGTGGGGCAATTCCCCGGCCAACTCTTGAGCGTTTCCCCTTTGACTTTGACAATGTGATCGAGGCAGCGCCCGCCCGCGTGCAGTTCACCTTCCCGGGCCAGCCCGCGGCGGAGGTAGCTCTGCCGGACCGCCCGGTCGCCATGGTCATGCGCAGCGACTTTGACGCCTTTTTGCTGGCCCGCTCGGGAGCCGAGGTACTGGAGGGCGCGGCAGTCAGCGGTGCCAGTGAAGACGGCAGCCAGGTGCAGGTACGGGCAGGGGATCGCAGCCTGACGGCGCGCTACCTGGTGGGTGCGGACGGCGCGACTTCGCAGGTGGCGCGGAGCCTGGGGCTGCGCCGGGGGCGGCAGTGGGGGGGCTCGCTGGAAGCTGAGGTGCCGCTGGACGGTAATCCCAGCTTGCGAGAGGCGTTCGGCGACCGGGCTGTGTTTGCCATGGGGTGCGTACCATGGGGATATTCCTGGGTGTTTCCCAAGGGCGACCACCTATCGGTCGGTGTCGGGCGGGTGCGCCAGGCCCGGTCGGATCTGCACGCGGCCCTGCACCGCGAGATGGACCGGCTGGGCATCTGCCTGGACGGTATCCAACTGCACGGGCATCCCTTGCCGTGCTACCAGACGCCGCGGTGGCCCTGGCGACGAGGGGCCCCGTGGCGCGCCAGGGGCAGCCTGCCGCAGGAGATCCTGTCCACCGGTCGCTGCGTGTTGGTGGGTGATGCGGCAGGGCTGGTGGACCCACTGCTCGGCGAGGGCATCCGCTATGCTATAATCAGCGCCCGGCTGGCAGCAGAAGCTATCGTTGTTGGTGACCTGTCAGGCTACGAGGCGGCAGTCTGGCGCGAGATTGGCCACAGCCTGGCGACGGCAGGGATGGTGGCAAATACCTATTATCGCCTGCCCCGCCTGTCCTACCAGATCGGGTTGCGCAACCCGGAGACTGTGCGGCACTTTGTCGATCTATTGACGGAGAAGGCAAGCTATGAGGGTATCGGGCGGCGATTGCTCAGCGCTGCTTACAGGTGGTTGCTATCCGGAGCCGGGGCCGGCGAGCAAGCGCGGATCTGATCAAAGGTCCCCTATAGGACCTTTAATAGGAGGAGAGCCAAGTGATTCAAGTTCGGGACTTTCGTGAGGTAGATCCTCATCAGGAAATCGATGGGGTGATGATGCGCGTCGTCATCGGACCGGACGATGGGGCGCCGTTTTTCACCATGCGGGTGTTCGAGGTAGAGCCCGGTCATTCCTCACCCCACCACAGCCATTGGTGGGAGCACGAGGTGTTCGTGCTGTCGGGTGAGGGCGTGGTCAAGACCGATGAAGGCGAAATCCCCGTCCAGCATGGCAGCACGGTGTTTGTGCCGGGTGGTGAGATGCATCAATTCCAGAACCGGGGCGACTCGGTCCTGCGCTTCATCTGCCTGATACCCCAGGAGTGGCTCGGCGGGGTGGAAAAGTAGGCGGCGTGAAGGCGGCGCGGATCGGCTTGCTGACAGGCCCCGTGGGCGTGGGCAAGACTACCGTAACCGAGCGCGTGGTGGGTCTGGCGCGGCGGCAGGGAATTGTCTGCGGCGGGCTCCTGGCCCCGGCAATGGTCAACTCCTGCGGGCAGAAGGCAGGCATCTGGGGGGTGGACATCGGCACGGGCGAGCGTCGTGTCCTGGCGCGCACCGATAGGGACCTGGACGGGCCAGCGATTGGCCTCTACTCCTTTGATGCCGCCGCGCTGGACTGGGCCGTTGGTGTCGTGGATAGCGCGATCGGTGCCTGCGACCTGCTGATCGTGGACGAGATCGGCAAGCTGGAGCTTTGGCGCGGCATCGGACTGGCGCCGGTCCTGCCGCGGCTGTCCGCTGGTGGGGCGGAGCGCGCCTTGATCCTGGTGCGCGACGCGCTGCTGAGCGAATTGCAGGCGAGGCTGGCCCCGGTCGAGCAGGTGGTCTTTCGAGTCAGCGAGGAGAACCGGGATGCGCTGCCGCCGGACGTCCTGCCGGGTATCCTGCCATCGTGCAGTACCGCGAGCTTTGAGGAGACGGGAGCGCAGATCTAGCTGTGAGCGGGGTGGCGGGGACTCGTGCCCGCCACCCCGGTACAAGTGAATCAACCCAAGGAAAGGAACTATCAGGAGGGAAAAATGTCAAACGTAAAGATTGGAGACGAGGCACTCGCCTTTGACTTGCCTGGCGTAGATGGCAAGAACTACACGCTGTCCGCTCTTGGCGATGGCAAAGAGGCGACAGTCATAGTGTTCATGTGCAACCACTGCCCCTACGTGCTGGCCTGGCTGGACCGGCTGATTGCCGTTGCCAAGGACTATGCGGAGCGGGGTGTGGCCTTTGCCGGAATCAATGCCAACGACCCGGTCAAGTACGCCGCCGACGACTATGCTGGGATGCAGGCGCTGGCAAAGGAGCGGGGCTTGCCCTTCCCCTACCTGCACGACGAGAGCCAGGAGGTAGCCACGGCCTATGGCGCGGAGCGCACGCCCGAGGTCTTTGTCTTTGACGGGGACTTTAAACTGCGCTATCACGGCGCGCCCGACGATAACTATGACGAGGCGCTGGCAGAAGTGCCCTACCTGCGCAATGCGTTGGATGCAGTGTTGGCCGGGAAGGAACCCCCTGTCACAGAGACAGCGCCACAGGGTTGTACCATCAAGTGGAAGTAGGCTAGCACACGCCAGACATGGCATGTGAAGCGGGCCGGGCGACAACCCGGCCCGCTTTGCGATCTGCGCAGCCTGATCAGTGCACTTTTTAGCGCTCCTCGCCGGCCAGAGCCTGGCGGATCATCTCCTTGGAGGGCACCGGTGAGAACCGCCCGTCCTGCAGCCGGTAGATGCGGCAGGTGAGGGCTGTGCCCATCTGCGAGGCGCCAGCCGGATCGATGTCGGTGCCGTTCACGCGGATGGTGGGCGAGCCCGGAAATGCCAGCCTCTCTGCATCCTCGTCAGTCACGACCTCGATCTGCTCGACGTGAGCCTCTATGCCCAGCTCAACCATCACTTCTTGCAGGAGCTTCCATGCCTGTGGGTGAGAGGGGCAATCCTCCCAGTACAGGAACTCGATCTTCAGATTGCTTCCCATGTATATCCTCCAAGTCCTTGTATACGGCAGTATGGTATCATGTTCTACGGCCGTTTGAATTGTGAACTAGGCGCCATCTTTCTCTGCCGGCAGGTCATCCAGCGAGGCAATCCCTTCCTTCAGCGCGTATAGGGCTGCCTGGGTGCGGTTGGCCAGGTGCAGCTTGCTCAGGATATTGCTGACGTGGGTGCGAACCGTCACCTCGGCCAGCACCAGGTCCTCGGCTATCTCGCGATTGCTCTTGCCCTGGGCGATGAGGCGCAGCACCTCCAGTTCGCGAGCGGTGAGGGGATCAGGGGTTGGAGGCTGCTTCGACGACTGGGCCAGCTCGAACAAGACCTTGCGGGCGATTTCGGGCTCCAGCGTGGGCTCGCCGCGATGCACCTGGCGGATGGCGCGCACCAGCTCGTCCGGGCCGGTGTCTTTGAGAATGTAGCCCAGGGCGCCGGCCTTGATGGCCGGAAAGACCTTGTCGTCCGCCACGAAACTCGTCAACACCAAGACGCGCACGCCTGACTGCCGTGCCGTGACCTGCTGTGTGGCTACGATTCCATCCATATTGGGCATGACCAGGTCCATCAGGATCACGTCGGGCTGTAGCGCCTCGGCCTGGTCCAGCGCCTCTGCCCCGTCACCGGCCTCGCCAACTACCTCGATGTCCGGCTCAGTGGATAGCAGGGCACGGATTCCCTTGCGCAGGATGGCGTGGTCGTCAACCAGCAAGACGCGGATCGGTGATGTCATTTTCGCCTCCTCTCGGAACCTCGACGCTCACAGTCGTCCCTTGCCCCGGCGCGCTCTCAATCCGCAACTGTCCGCCGATGCGCTGCACCCGCTCCCTCATGCCCGGCAAGCCCAGCCCGCCCCTTGCTTCGGCAGTGGTCGGGTCAAAGCCTATACCGTCGTCCACCACCTCCAGACGGACAGCATCAGCCTTGACTTGCAGGCAAACCTGCAAGTTGTCGGCACCGGCATGTTTCAGACTATTGTTGAGGGCTTCCTGGGCAACCTGGTATAGTTCTTGCTGGACGGCAAGTGGCAGCCATTCGGCCTCGGCCATGCCCTCGACCCCTGACACGCGCAGCTCGGCCTGCACGCCCGCGCGCTTTTCCACAGCGTCCAGCCGTGCCTGGAGCGCCCCGGTCAGCCCGCCTTGTTCCAGAGCAGGAGGACGCAGTTCAAAGATGAGCAGCCGCATCTCGCGCAGGGCCTCTTGGGCGGTATCGCGCGCGTCGCGCAGGTACTCGGCGGCGGTTGCCTCCCTGCCCGTGGTCAGAAGACGGGCGGCGGCCTCGGCGTACATCGTCACACTATAGAGCGACTGAGTCACCGAGTCGTGCAGCTCGCGGGCCAGACGGCTGCGCTCAGCCAGGGCTGCAGCCTGCTCCGCCTGCTTGTACAGACGGGCGTTCTCCACTGCCACGCCTACCTGCTGGCCAACAGCTTCCATCAGGGAGAGCTGTTCCGGAGAAAAGGTTCGCTTCCGCTTGGTGAGGAGCTGCATCGCCCCGACCAGCCGGCCTTTGGCCATCAGCGGGACAGATACCCCCTGGCGTCCACCTTCGGCCCACAGCAGCTTCTGTCGCTCCGATGCCTCCAAATAGTCCTCTACATCCCAGACCTCAAGCTGTCCAGATGCGGCAGCGATCCCGAGTTCGGTCGCGTGTAGGGGGAGCGGTTTGGCAGCGTGGACAAATGACTCCGAAAGGCCGCGATGGACCAGGGGGTGGAGATAGAGTTGGTCTTCCGTGCCGTTCGGGTCGCCCGCCAGCCGGTACGCCACACCGAATTCCACATCAAGGGTGTGCATCGTGTGGTCAAGTGCATTGCTCAGGATCTCTTCCAGATCCAGGGAGCGACTGACCACAGCCGCGACGGCGTTCAGTGTTGCCAGCTCGTGGGTGCGTTCCCGGACGCGCTGCTCCAGAGATGTGTGCAGGCGCGCATTGTCCAGGGCAATGGAGGCCAGATGGGCAAAGCGCACGATCAGGTCCATCTCGTCCTGCTGGAACGGGGGAGCGAGGGGTAGACGCGCCACGCCGATGGCGCCGATCACCTCGGCGCCAGCCATAAGCGGTGCTCCCATCAAGGGGCCGATCTGATCGAGATCAGGATGAAGGAACCGGTCCGGCCATGTCCGATAGTCCTCCACGGCCATTGGCTGGCCTGACTGCCAGATCTTGCCAGACAGAGCTTCTCCACGCTTCACACAGGCGCCTATATTCTCCTGGTACCATCCGGTCCCAACTGTGACCTCGAGCTCATCCTCTTTTGGCTTTACCAGGTCCACGAAGCCAAAGCTGGCATCCACCAGGCCCACCGCCCGCTCCACTAAGGTCTCCAGCAACTCTCCGATGTCCAGCTGGCTGACGACACCCAGCGTCGTTTCGTGCAGTGCGGCGAGGTACTCACTCTGACGGCGGGCTTGCTCCCGGGAGCGTTTCCTTTCGGTGATGTCTACGTGGGTGCCGACGATCCTCACGACGGGGCCGCCTGGCGCCTGGCGCACGCCAAACGCCCGCGACAGGATATCGACGTAGTAGCCATCCCTGTGCCGCATGCGGAACTCGATCTCGAACTTTGCCAGCTCCCCGGATAGAAAGGCCTCGACTCCCTTCATAGCCGCTGGCTTGTCTTCGGGATGTACCAGCCGCTCCCAGGCGCTGAAGGAGGGCTCGATCTCGTCGTTGGCGTAACCGAGCATTTCTTTCCAGCGCGGCGAGTAGTAAACCTCGCCGGTCCGCACGTCCCAATCCCACAGGCCATCGTTGGCACCACGCATGGCCAGTGAGAAACGCTCCTCACTCTTGCGCAGTGCTGCGTAGGACTCGGCCAGTTGGGCTGACATCCGCTGGAGCAACTCTGGCAGCGCGCCGGTCTCTCCCTCGACCGGCGGGTCGATCATCCGTTGCCCCCTTTCCTCACTCATGACAGCCTCCGCTATCACTACACCTCGGGGAGATTATACCACCAGGGATCGTGCCAAGCAATCTCTAACTCTGGCTCACGTCCTCGAGCTCGCTATCCCCGGTCAGCCTGACCAGCACCGCGCCGTGAATGCCGCCGACTACCGCACCGCTCAGGAGCAGACAGCCGGCCAGCAGCAGCACCATCTGCAGGGGTGGCTGGCCCTTCTGGGCGGCGTCGATGCCCCAGAAGATGATGGGCATGCCCGCCGACCAGGCGAGCATGTTGGCGGGCACCCACCAACCTGCACGCGGCACCCTGTTGCGCAGGGCCCGCCACTGGGCAAAGGACAGGACTGCCCCGGCGACGGCGCCCATACCGGCGGCCAGCAGCAATACCACCCACTGTGGCGGCTCGGCAACCTGCGATTGGGAGGTGTCACTGCCCAGGCTCATCAGGGTTGAGGGCAGATAGCCGAGTACATAGGCTACCAGCGCCCCAACCAGGGTAGCCAGCCACCACGCGCGGCGGGTGATAGACGGGAACCAGGGGTGCATTGCCCACCACTGGGCCAGGCCGACTACCGTGGCTTCGATGGCGCCGCTTGCCACTGCCAGCACAAACAGGAGCAGCACGCTTCCGATGCCCGCTTGCTCATCCAGGCTGGAGAAAGCCAGAGCGATCACCGCAGTCGTCGCGCCGAGGCCCACCATCTCGCCGAGCGCGTTGGCGGCAACCCAGCGCAGCCAGAGCGACCACGAGCTCTCTTTTGTACCTGCACTTGTCATCCTCTTTCTCCTTCGAAACAGGTCTCGGTGTTTTTCGGTTCAGGCAAGACGGGATGGCGCCCACTCCCCACCGGTGTAGAGGCCCAGCCAGATCGGTGGAAGCCAATGAGAAGCTGAGATGTCGACGTGTTGGACAACTTCTAGGTACAGGATAGCATAGACCTGCCTATCAGGCCAATGCATGGTCTAGTAATTCCTCTTTGGCCTTTCGAGTGTGCAGGTCAAGGCCGCCGGACTGAGCATAACCTGCCCCCAGGCAACTCATAGTCACAAGCGCTAGGCCGGTAAACAGACCTGGTGCCATCTTCGAACGGCGGTAGTATGCCCCATCACAGGATAAGGCCGATTGGCGGCTCAGATGACTGACCCAACCCCGTATTGGCACAGTCCGGCTCCTTGTACCGTCGGGCAGGGGACAGGTCTCGGCGGCTCAGCCAAGCCGCTGTGAGCCGTAGCAGAGCGGGGAGACGTGCGTCCGCAGTCCTCATCTTCCGCAATAGCCGCGACTGTTCCGCCTCCCTTATGCGGTCTCGTATTCGGACCTCGGCTAACCATTCGCTTTCTAACCAGGCGATCATTTCCTACCTCCTCAGACATGGCTCAGCCATGGCGCCAGCTGGCTCGGCCTTTACGACGAACGTAACGGCGCCCGTTACCTTCCCCTCCACAGGGCCAATACGTGGTCAAGCAATTCCTGTTTGGCCTTCAGCTGCTCGGGCCAAAGTAGCCGAACTGGGCCAAAGATCCTTCTTGAGCCTTTTCCCCAGGATGATCATATCAGTGCTGCCGGGACGTCTTCCAACGAGGCAAACCCCTCTCTCAGCGCGAACAGCGCTGCCTGAGTGCGACTGGCCAGATGCAGCTTGCCCAGGATGTTGCTGACGTGAGCGCGCACCGTCTTCTCAGCCAGCACCAGGTCCTCGGCAATCTCGCGGTTGCTCATGCCCTGGGCGATGAGGCGCAGCACGTCCAATTCGCGGCTGGTCAGGGGATCTGGGGTCGGTGGCTGCTTTGGCGGCTGGGCCAGTTCGAACAAGACCTTGCGCGCGATGTCGGGCTCGAGCGTGCGCTCGCCGCTATGCACCTGGCGGATGGCGTGCACCAGGTCGTCGGGGCCGGTGTCTTTGAGAACGTAGCCCAGGGCGCCGGCCTTGATGGCCGGAAAGACCTTGTCATGGGCCACGAAACTGGTCAACACCAAAACCCGCACGCCCGGCTGCCGAGTTGTGATTTGGCGCGTGGCTTCTATGCCGTCCATCTTGGGCATGACCAGGTCCATCAGGATCACGTCGGGCTGTAGCGCCGCTGCCTGAACCAGGGCTTCTTCGCCATCGCTGGCTTCGCCCACTACCTCAATGTCCGGTTCGGTCGACAGCACAGCCCGTATGCCCTTGCGCACGACAGCGTGGTCGTCAACCAGCAGTACGCAAATCAGCGGTATCATCTCGTCTCTCCTTCTCCAGGAACCTTAGCGCTCGCTGCACAGGTTCAAGCCCGTTTGGAGCGGCTGTTCCGGAGCTAGTGGCAGCAACTCGGCCAACAACCGGTCAGGTCGCTCCCCTTTACCGATGAATGCATCGGCTCCTGCCGCCAGCGCCTCGGCTTCGTACTCGCCATAAAGTGTCAGCACGATGACTTTGATCTGTGGCCAGCGGGCCTTGATGAGCCGGGTGGCCTGCAAGCCGTCCATCTCGGGCATGCGTACATCCATCAACACGATATCCGGCTGTCGCTCCTGGATGAGCTGGATGGCCTGGCGTCCGTCCCCTGCCTCCCGGATCTCGGCAGCCGGCGGCCAGGTAGATAGCAGGGCGCGCAAGCTCTGCCTGGCCCGGGGCTGATCGTCCACGATGAGAACCTCAACGTAATGCGTCATTGAATATCCTTTTCCATCACCTGCCAGTCTTGATCAATCTGCAATGGTTCGAGTGGGCGGCACCACTCGTGCGGGCCAGCGCAGGGGGCAGGCTGTCGATTGCCTCAACAGCCCGCCCCGTGCATACTCGCGCCGGTTACTCGTCGAGACACTCTAACCAGACGACGACTGGCCTGCCAGGGGCTTGGCCCTCGGGTGGAGCGTCCAGCACTCCCATCCGCACCTTCTGTCCTGTGGCCAGTGGCTGAAGGCAAGTGGGGAAGGTGTCGTGCCAGGGTCCGGACTGCTCGCGCCACATGGCGCCAGCGATCACGTAGCCAGGTCCCGCTGCTTTACCGTCTGGTGACAGGCCAATGGCCGTACCACCTTCGTTCACCCAGGCATAACCCTCAAGTACCTCGACCTCTGCGCCGCCAGCGAGTCCAACTGCCCGGCTCACCGGAATGCCTATCGCGACTCCGATGAGAAGGGCTGCAATCACTACGATCCCTCTCCGGATATTCATTTCTTTCACCTCCTCCGGTGTGATTGATCTCAGAATACCACACCGGCAGCCCGGTGTCATCGCCCAAAACTGGCATCTGTGGTTGGTTCAAAGGGACCGAGTCTTGTTGCGATGCCTCAGCACATTTGTAGAAGGGAACCTGCAACATTTGTACCAGGTAGCTGGCCAAAGGGCGGCCAGCGTCGAGTAGCATGATAGGATATACGCCAGCAGCCTTTGACGAATCACCTCTCTGCGCGCTCCGGATGGTCTCTGGGTAGTTGGTGCACTTCGAAATGGCTTTTCCAGGAGGAGAGGGATTGTAGGAATTTGACAATTGCAGGCAGTGCGGGTATAGTTGTCGGCGTGAGCATGGACAATTCAAGCCCATTGGGCGAGTGGTTGCGTCAGCGTCGAGAAGAACTGGACATCAGCCTGGAGCAGGCGGAAGCGGATACCCGCATCCGCCTCCGCTATCTGGAGGCTCTGGAGTCCGAAGAGTTCGATGCCTTGCCCGACCCTGTGGTGGGGCGAGGCTTTTTGCGTAACTATGCCTCCTATCTGCAGCTCGACCCCCAGGAGGCTTCCGATCGCTATTCCAAGAAGGTTGCGCCCCCTGAGCCAGAGTCGCTGTCCGTAGAGGGGCCCACACCCTTTTCTGAAGGAGCCTTTCGCCCCCTATCCCTCCACGAAATGCCCAGCCGTGGTTCGCGCTGGGTATGGATCGCCGGTCTGGTCCTGATAGTGGTCGCGGCCCTCGTTGCCCTGGGATGGTGGGGATATCCCTACGTCGCCGAATGGCTGGCCCGGGAGGATGCGGCCGAAACCCCCGTAGCGGCCACCTTTACGCCGCTGGCAGCATCGGAAAGCCTGCCGACCGCTACCCTTATGCCTTCTGCCACGGAGACTGTGGCAGACGAAACAGCCATCACGCCCACTCCGTCAGCTACCCCGACTTTGACCCGGACACCATCTCCCACACCTTCGCCTTCGCCGCCCGTATATACCGGCATTTTCCTCGAATTGCTCTTTACCGATACGTCGTGGATCCAGGTTACGGTCGATGGGGTGCGCCAGTTCCAGGGTGAGCTGGAGGCGGAGACCTATCGCTCCTGGTATGGTGAGGAACGTATCGAGCTGCGCGTCGGCAACGCCGGTGTAGTCGAGATCACGCTCAATGGCCAGTCCTACGGTACTATGGGCGAAGTCGGTGAGGTGATCGACCGCGTATTCGAAAAGGTGGGCGAGGATGTGACCGCAGCTACCGTCACCCCGATCCCCACATCCGATGGCACGTCCGAGCCGACGACTGCGCCCACGGAAACGCCGACGGCGACCCCCTCCGAGCCTGCGGAGACAGCGTCCCCCGAGCCGACAGCAACCTCCGCCGAGCCTGCGGAGACGGAACCCCCCGAGCCGGCAACGGCGACGGCCTCTCCGTGAGTTCGACTTTTCCTATAGACCATCTCATATAGATCGAGGTTTTCTCGGATGGCTGGCAAGCGATCTCCCCTCATTGGCGTAACCTGCATGACCATCGAAACGGAGAGCCACTCACCTCGTCTCGGCATGAGCCGGAGCTATGTCAACGCTCTGCTCAGAGTCGGGGCGGCACCGGTATTGATCCCCCACATGGCAGACAAGGCCGCGCTACGCTCAGCGTACGAGCAGCTGGATGGCTTGCTGTTGCCGGGGGGAGGCGACGTGGACCCGGTGCACTATGGTGAATCCCGCCACGCCAAGTGCAACGAGCCATCCGCCGAGCGGGACAACACTGAGCTGGCGTTGGCTCGCTGGGCGATGGAGGCAGGCATGCCCCTGCTGGCTATCTGCCGCGGGATCCAGGTGCTGAACGTGGCGCTGGGCGGGAGCCTCTTCCAGGACATCCAGGCGCAGATCCCGGGCGCTGAGCGGCATGCCTGGTACCCCAACTACCCGCGCGACCGCTTGTCGCACACGGTCTCCCTCACTCCGGAGGCGCGCCTGGCCCACATCGCTGGCGAGAGCACGCTGCCGGTCAATAGCCTGCACCACCAGTCGGTCAAGGATATAGCGCCGGGGCTGGTCGTCACCGGTCACTCGCCTGATGGGATCATCGAAGCGGTAGAAGCGCCGGAGCACCCCTTTGCCATCGGCGTCCAGTGGCACCCAGAGGAACTCGCCGGCAGTGATCGCCGGGCGCAGCGACTATTCGAGGCCTTTGTCGAGGCGAGCATGCAGTAGACGGTACGCGCTCCCTGGGCCGCGCCGCGCGCGTTGACTTACCCACTGAGCTTTGCTATAATTGGCAGCGTCCCGGGCGCTCTGTAGAGCCCGGTCGGGTGCAGGTTCTTGTTCCAATCATGCACTGCGCGCGGAATGCGCAGCAAGGAGGGAAAGATGGGGCCTTGGCTAGAATCGTTGGTGCCGTGGGGCGCTGATTTCATTGTCTCGGTGCAGTCGCTCAGCAGTCCCTGGCTCGATGCCATTTTTGCGGTCCTTACCTTTCTGGGCAACCAGGAGTTCTATCTGATCCTTATACCGCTTGTCTACTGGTGCATCGATAGGCGGGCGGGAGCCTCCCTGGGTTACCTCGTTCTCTTTTCGGCGTGGATCAACAACCTGGTGAAATATCTATTCAAGATCCCCCGGCCTGGCATGCTGGATTCGCGCGTCAACCCATTGGTGGAGGAGATCGACCCCTCGTTTCCCAGCGGTCACGCGCAGGGCACCTTCGTCAACTGGGGATACCTGGCCTATCTCTTGCGCAGCCCGGTCTTCTGGGTCGTGGCGCTCCTGGTCATCCTGGGAGTTGGACTATCGCGTGTCGTGCTGGGCGTGCACTTTCCGCAGGACGTTCTGGGCGGCTGGCTCATTGGCCTGGTGGTACTGTTTCTCTATATTGGGCTCGAGAGACCGGTCGCCCGTTGGCTCTCGGGGCAGAGCACGGCAATCAAGGTGATCCTCGCTGTTGGTGTCCCCGTGCTACTGATCTTCCTACACCCATCCGACATGGAGGGGCTTCACCCTGCTGAACGCTCTATCACGCCCATGGGTGCCCTGGCTGGCCTTGGTGTGGGCATCATCATGGAGCGGAAATGGGTGCGTTTTCGGGCTGACGGCAAGTTGGGACAGCGCGTCCTGCGCTTCCTGCTGGGGATTGCCCTCGCCGCCGTATTCTACATCGGTCCCCGCTTCTTCCTCCCCAAGGAGATGGCTTATGGCCTGGAGGCAGGGCTGCGCTTTGTGCGCTATGCGTTGGTGGGCTGGGTGGTGGCCTTTCTCGGTCCCTGGCTCTTCTTGCTGGCTGGATTGGTGGAGCAACAGGCGTCCTGACCACCCGTCAAGCAGTCAGAGCCTGCGTTGTCTTTAGGTGTCGTAGAGGTTCTTGCGGTTTGACGTCTGGTACCTGCCGGTGAGATCTGGCCTGCCTACATCCAACTGACGAGATCGCTGGTCGTATTGAGGATCAGGTCGGCGCCAGCGCGCTCCAACTCCGTTTCCGTGCCCAAGCCACAAAGCACCCCGGCTGATCGTGCCCCAGCGGAGCGTGCAGCATAGATGTCGGCAGGGGTATCGCCTACCAACAGACAGCGCTCGACCGGCACGTTCAACTCGTCTGCAGCGTGCCGTACCGGACTGGGGTGCGGCTTGATGCGCCACGTGTCCTCGCGTCCGACAATGACGTGGATCAGCCCGCGAAGCTCCTGCTGCTCCAAGAACGCCTCGGCGTGGGCGCAGCAGCGGGTAGTGACGACACCCAGGTGGTAACGGTGACTCAGCTCTTCTAGCATCTCGCCTGTGCCATCGACCAGGCGAAAGTTGGAAGGGGTGTGCAGGCCTTGCATGCTGCGCAGCCGGTCTCCCAGGTCAAGGAAGGTGTCGTCCAGGCCGATCCGGTTCACAAAGGTCAGAAGGCTGTTGGCTGGGCCCTCAGCCCACATTAGGATGCGGCGCGCGACCCATGCCGCGTCGCGTTTGGGCAGGAACCGCTGCAACGGCTGCAAGCGCCGGGTAAGATACTCAAATGCTTCGTTGTCGATCTCGATCATCGTGCCGTCCAGGTCGAACAGGATGGCGTCGATCTCCCCAGGATAGATCTCGCCAGCCTGTACGAACTCGGGCGGGAAAGGGTCCTTATCTAGCAGCTTGGCGTAGATATAGGTCAACAAGACGCGCAGGGTGCCGATGAACGGCGCTGCCAGTAGCACGCCCAGAGCCCCGAACAGCAAGCCGCCTGCCAGCACGCCAATGAATATGACGACAGGGTGCAGCAATAACCTGCGACCCATGATGCGCGGCACTAGGTAGGCATTCTCCGTCTGCTGGATCACAGTGTATATGGCAAGGACCAACACGGCGAACCAAAAGTCGCTCATCGGCAGGTAGGTAGAACCCTGGAAGAAAGCGATCAGCAGGGCGGGAATGGTCGCCAATATGGGCCCAAAGGTGGGGACCACCTCCAGCAGGCCAGCCAGGAGGCCCATCAAACCCGCGTTGGGCAGGCCCACGATCATCATTGTGAACCACACGATCAGGCCGACCGCGAAGCCCAGAACCACCTGTCCCCGGAAGAAGGCTTTCCACACGTGATTGATCTCTTCGCGCAGGTGGCCGAGCTCCTCAGTGTATCCTGGCGGGGCAATGCGATCGAGAAAAGCACGAAGGCGGTCGGCATCCTTGACCAGGTAGAAGGAGATGACGAGGATCGACACGATCCACAGCAAGCTTGACGCGACGTTGAAAAGGAACGTGACCGTCTGCGTGGCAAAGGGTTGGAAGAGATCCTGTATGGCGGTGTCAAGGTCTCCGACCAGGTCTTGCAGGTTGAACGAACGGTCCAGGATGGTAATCGGTTGCGACAGGAAGGAGATCAAAGAGTCGGTCAGCTCCTGCAAATTGACGTTGAGGCGCCTTACCTGATCCACCGCGTACGGGACAACGGAGACCGGGATGGTGGCGATCAATAGCAGGATCACCAAAAAGAGGAGGATCGTAGCCAGTGCGCGTGAGAGTCTGATCCTTCGTTCCACAAAGTCGACAATGGGCTTGAGGAGGTAAGCCAGCACCAAGGCGAGGGCAATTGGAGGTAGCAGATCCCGGAAAACATACAGGACCAGGAGAAATACAATGATCAGCCCGACAATGACGAGCCTCTTGGTTGTGCGGCCCCATCTAGTTGAGGGCATGGCTCTGCGATTCGCGCTCCCGACTTGCTGTCGACCGGTCCTCGGGATTGGGTTACTGGATCCGGTCGGGACCTAGTGGACGAATCCGATCTGCTCTGGTGGCCAGTAGGAAAACCATGCGCGGCCGACGATATTGTCGATCGGCACGGGGCCAAAACTCCGCGAGTCGTTAGAGCGATCTCGGTTATCGCCCATTACATAGACATGGAGAGGGGGCACGGTGACTTTGCTGTCGCGCCCCGGATGAGTTGAATCGTCGGTAAACGGCTCCTCGAGTAGGTTGCCGTTGACATACACTTCGCCATCTCGGATTTCGACTTCCTCGCCCGGAAGCCCGATCACGCGCTTGATGAGTAGTTCGTCGCCCTGGCTGGGCATACTGAGCACAACAATGTCGAATCGCTGCGGGCCGTGAAAACGGTACGATAGCTTCTCGACCACGAGCCGCTGCTCGCTATGCAGGTTGGGCTCCATGCTCTGCCCTTCGACCCGTGTGGCCTGGCCAACAAAGACGTTGATCAACAGCGCGATAAAGAGCGCGGGAAGGATGGTCTCCAGCAGCTCGCGCACAAAGCGCACAAAGGCCCGGCCCCGTGAGGGCCGGGGAGCCGGTGACTCTTCCTCTTCGGTTGTCGTGCTCTGGCTAAGCTCGTCTTCCATCGATCTGCGTATTCTTGGTCTATCAGCGGGATGCGCCGCGGGACGACTTGGCGCGTCAATAAGCAGAGTGCCAGTCCGGTCCAGGTCCTGGCACTCTGCTGGATCTCACTACCGGTTGCGGCGGGGCGGGCGGCGGTCTCGCGACCCGCGCGAACGCCCTGAGGAGCTGGGCTTGCGATCTCGCTCGCGTGCCTCTTCCGCCGTCCAACCTGCAAGGACCGCTTGGCGCGAAAGCTTGATCTTGCCGCTCTCTCGTTCAACATCGATGACCATGACCATGATCTCATCTCCCACGCGAACCACGTCCTCCACAGACGGGACGCGATAGTCGGCGAGCTGTGAGATATGCACCATGCCATCCACACCGGGCAGGATCTCTACAAAGGCGCCATAGTTCTCGGTGCGGACCACCTTGCCCACGTAGACCTTGCCGATCTCTGCCTCTTCGGTCAGAGCCTCGACCATGGCGATGGCCTTCTCTGCACCCAGGCCATCGATAGCTGCGATATATACCGTGCCATCGTCCTCGATGTCCACATCCACGTCGCACTCTTCCTGAATCCTGCGGATCGTCTTGCCACCAGGGCCGATGATCTTGCCGATCTTGTCGGGGTCCACCTGAATGGTGGTGATGCGCGGCGCGAATTGCGATAGATCTGCGCGGGGCTCGCCGATGATCTCGGACATCTCGTTCAGGATGTGTATCCGCCCGGCCCGTGCCTGGGCCAGGGCCTCGGATAGGATATCGTAGCTCAGTCCCTTGACCTTGATGTCCATCTGCAGCGCCGTGATCCCCTGGCGGGAGCCGGCGACCTTAAAGTCCATATCGCCGATGTGATCCTCCAGACCCTGGATGTCGCTCAAGATCGCATACTTGTCATCCTGGGAGATCAAACCCATGGCGATGCCCGAAACGGGGCTGGTGATCGGCACGCCAGCGTCCATCAGCGAGAGTGTGCTACCGCACACCGACGCCATTGAGGTCGAGCCGTTGGACGATAGCACCTCGGATACGACCCGCAGCGTGTAGGGGAATTCGCTCTCTGGAGGAAGAACGGAAAGCAGTGCGGTTTCCGCCAGCGCTCCGTGCCCAATCTCGCGCCGTCTGGGACCACGCATGGGCCAGGTCTCGCCGGTGCTATAGGGCGGAAAGTTGTAGTGGTGCATGTAGCGCTTGGCTTCTTCCGGTCGGAGGGTGTCCAGTTTCTGCTCCTCGCGCGGCGTGCCCAGAGTGGCGATACTCACAGCCTGGGTCTCACCGCGGGTAAAGAGCCCCGATCCGTGCGCCCGGGGCAAGAGTCCAGTGAGCCCCCAGATGGGCCGGATCTCTTCCGTCTTTCGGCCATCGGCTCGCTGACCCTTTTCCAGGACCAGCTTCCGGGTCTCGGCCTTGAGCACGTCCTTGAATACCTTTTTGACATCTTTGGGATCGATCGTCTCGTCCTCAGCAAAGGAACCCAGGATCTCATCTTCCAGGGCATCCGCTGCCATAGACCGCTCTTTCTTGTCCATTGGCCGGGCGGCCAACTCGGCGACGCGGTCGCCTATGCGGCTGATGATCCGCTCCCGATCCCGTTCTTCAATGGTGACGACCGGATAGTCCGTGTTCTTGGGCTTGCCGATCTCTTCTCGCATCTGTTCCTGCAGGGCAATGAGCGGCTGCATGGCATCATGCCCCACCTGGAGTGCCTGCAGGACGACCTCTTCGTGTACTTCTTTGGCACCCGCTTCCACCATCAGAATGGCGTCCTTGGTGCCAGCCATGCGCAGGTCCAGCTTGCTCTGCTCCATCTGCTCGGCCGTCGGATTGATAACGAACTCCTCTTCGATCATGCCGATGCGGCAGGCGCCGATTGGCCCCTCGAAGGGGATATCCGAGATGGTCAAGGCCGCCGATGCGCCGATGATGGCCGGGATGTCCAGGTAGTTCTGACCATCAGACGATAGGGCTGTGGCGATGACCTGCACGTCATTGCGATAGTCCTTGGGAAAGAGCGGGCGCAATGGGCGGTCGATCAAGCGCATGGTGAGGATAGCTGCTTCGCTGGGGCGGCCTTCCCTCCGGAAAAAACTGCCGGGGATGCGGCCGGCGGCATAGAGCCGCTCTTCATAGTCTACCGTCAGGGGAAAAAAGTCGATCCCCTCTCGCGGCGACTTGGAAGCTGTCGCGGTACAGAGGACGACAGAGTCGCCCAGGCGCACGAGCACTGCTCCCCCAGCTTGCATAGCCAACTGGCCGGTTTCGAGCGTGATAGCTCGCTCGCCGACCTGAACGACATACGATTTCTTGTTATTCACTTTTTTACCTCCAAGATTTGCAGGGGCAGTGCAGAGTCGAGGGACTGGGGAATGGTCTCGAGGTTGGTTCGGATCGAGGGCATTCCCCAATTCCTGACTCCCACCTCCCCTGGGTTTACCTATATTCTTCTGTTAACAAAAGTGACCTGTGGCGCTGGCGAATACGACCTTGCCACGGCCATAGGCCACTCTGGATTATGCAACTGGGCCAAACGTCACTATCGACGCAATCCCAGCCGCTGGATGATATTGCGGTATCGCTCTGCGTCGCTGTTCTTGAGATAGGTTAGGTGCCGGCGTCGCTGACCTACGAGCTTGTACAGTCCGCGTCGCGAGTGTTCGTCGTGCTTGTGTATCTTCAGGTGTTCGGTCAGCTGGCTGATCCGGGTGGTAAGCAAAGCAATCTGTACTTCCGGCGAACCGGTGTCGCCCGAGTGGACGCTGTACTGCTGGATGATATCTGATTTCTCTGCCTTTGTTAGAGACACTACCCAATCCTTTCTTCTTTTACCGACTCAATAGTCTCAATTGGCACAGACCGGCGCGGGGAGGCCCCCGCGCCTACTCCGACAGGCACCATTATATCACAGAAGGCATTCCGATGCAAATATGCCTGAGTATGCGGTTCCGCGCCTATGAGGCCAGCACAGACCGGTAGACCCTGTAGGTCTGGGCCGCGATCTGGGCTTGGGTAAAGCGGGCCAGGATGCGTTCGCGTCCCCGGCTCGCCAGCTCTTTGTGCAGGGAGGGGTCGCCCAGCAGCCGCGCTAGGTGGGCGCGCAATACCTCGACCTGTTCCTCCGGAAAGACGAGGCCGGCATCACCGATGACGTTGGGGATTTCGCCAGAATCGGAGCCGATGACCGGCACCCCACAGGCCATCGCCTCTACAATCACCCGGCCAAACTGCTCCTTCCAGTTGGGTCGCGTCCGCGAAGGCACCACTAGGGCGTCCAACTGGTGGTAGTAGGTTGGCATCTGGCTGGAAGGGAGCGGCTCGTCGAACGAGACCCGGCTGCCCAGTCTCAGGCGCCTGGCCTGGCTCATCAAAGCTTCTCTTTCCGGTCCGCTGCCCAGCACGTACGCCCGCCACGTGCCCTCCAGGCCGGACAGGGCTTCCAGCAGCAGGTCGACGCCCTTTTGCTCCACCAGGCGCCCTACGTAGCCGATGACAAAGCCCCTGCCTTCGGGGCGGGGAGCGGGTCTGAAGATCTCTGGATCGACGCCGAACTGGGGGATTACCGCCAGGCGCCCCTGATAGCCTTTCATGCGCCACACCTGGGCCGATTCCTGGTTGCCGACGATGGCATAGTCGGTGTGGCTCAGCACGTACCGTTCCATCATGCGGAAGGGCAGGGGATAGCGCCGCAGGAGGTTCTGCCAGGAGAAAAAGAGGCTCCGGGCACCGGCCCTGCGCGCCAGCCACAGAGCGTGGGTTGTTGCCAGGTTGTACGGTTCCTCGTCGATGTGCACCAGGTCGGGGCGCACGCGCCGAATATGCTTGCCCAGCCCGGGGTAGAAATGGAGGTGAAAATTCCCGTTGAAGACCATGGGCTCGACCACCAACTCGTAGCCCTCTGTGTGCTGGCGCTCCAGCTCGAGGATGCCTCGCTCATCGCGCCAGTAGGGGGGGACGACTACGGTCAGCTCCAGATCGGGCATGCGCGTCATCTCCTCCAGTTTCTTCTGGTAGGCGCCGACCACGCAGGCCTTGGAGAGCATCAGAATGCGCATGGCCCCTATCCCTTGCCTGCCCCTGCCTCGGCGTAGGCATCCAGGGTCTGCCGGGCAGTCTGTGCCCAGGAGAAGCGCGCAGCCTGCTCTATCCCCCGCTGTTTGAGCTCAGCCGCCAACGAACCGTCGACCAGGCAGGCAAGTATTGCCCCCGCCAGGCCCTGTGCGTCGTCCGGGTCGACGGCAAAGCCAGCATCGCCCAATAACTCTGGCAGTGAGCTGATGTCCGAGGTGATCATCGGCGTGCCGCATGCCAGTGCCTCCAGGACCGGCAGGCCGAATCCCTCGTAGCGGGACGCAAACACCGCGCAGGCTGCCCCCCGCAGGAGGGCTGGCTTGTCCGTTTCATCCACCCAGCCGATCAGGCGTACCCTGTCAGACAGCTCCAATGCGTCTACCAGGGGACGGGGGTCAAATAGCACCGGATCATCGCGCGCAGGCAACTGCCCGCCGATGACCAGGACTACATCGTCATCGGCCTGGGCTACGGTGGCAAATGCCTCTACCAGGGTCGCCACATTCTTGCGCACGTCGTGGCCTGCCAGGTAGAGCACGTAGCGGCTGGCCTCTGCTGGCTTCGAGGGATCGGGCAAGCCATAGCTCAGGCGGATGGCGCTGTCCTCGGGAGCAGGCTGCGGATCAAATCGGTCATCTACCGCCAGATAGATGCAGCGCACCTGCCCGGATGGCAGGCGTAGGTGCTGCTCGATATCGCGCTTGGAGGCCAGCGAATCGGTGAGTGCCAGCGCTGCCCTCCGGGCCGAGGCTGATGCCAGGCGGGTGTAGAGCTGCACCAGGCGGCTGCCGCGGTACGCAGGCAGCAACAGGGGGATCAGATCGTGGATGGTTACCACCGTAGGCACCGGAGGGCGCAGCGGCGAGCCCCAATAAGGGACGTGGGCCACATCGGCCCCCCAGCGACGGCAGATGCGGGGGAAGGCCACCTGTTCGAAGAGCAGTTTGCCCAGGTTGCTGCGCCAGCGCGAGGATCGGAAGGGCCAGAACTCTGTCTGCAGGCCCGGCAGATCGTGGTCGTAGTCATCCAGCGGAGCTGCCAGGAGGAATTGGTGCCCCGTGCCGAACTCGGGCCAGGCTCGCAGCAGCCCCTGCAGATACTGCCCGCTGCCAGTGCCAGGCTGGTTCAGAAACCAGGCGTTGATGGCAATGCGCATGGGAGCCGGCCCTCACCGGGCGCGATCAATCCTCGTAGCCCCTGGGGTGGGTCCGGTGCCAGTTCCAAGCACTCTGCACGATGTCACAGAGATCGGGGAAGCGGGGCTGCCAGCCCAACTCGCGGCGGATCTTGTCGGACCCCGCGACCAATTCGGGCGGATCGCCGGGACGGCGCGGGCCATCCACAGCAGGAATGGGGTGGCCAGTTACCTGGCGTGCCGTGTCGATCACCTCACGGACGGTGTAGCCCTGTCCATTGCCCAGGTTATAGGTCCGGCTGCCCTCGTCCAGCGCGCGGAGGGCCAGGATGTGGGCCTGGGCCAGGTCGATCACGTGGATATAGTCGCGCACGCAGGTACCATCGCGGGTAGGATAATCGCTGCCGTACACTTGGATCTGTTCCCGCTGGCCCAGTGCCACCTGGAGCACCAGCGGAATCAGGTGGGTTTCGGGACTGTGATCCTCACCTCTCTCGACTGTGGCCCCTGCAGCGTTGAAATATCGCAGTGCAGCGTAGCGCAATCCGTGAATCCGATCCAGCCAGTGCAGCATCCGCTCCAGGATGAACTTGGACTCGCCGTATGGGCTGCCGGGGATAATCCGTTCCTTCTCTGTGATGGGAATCTCCTCAGGCTGGTCAAAGAGGTTGGCTGTCGAAGAGAGGATAAATCGACCGACTTCGTGGTCGATCGCCGCCCGCAGCAGGTTGCTCCCGTTCACCACATTGTCGCCCAGGTACTTGAGGGGCTCTTGTACCGATTCTCCTACCAGCGAGTTGGAGGCAAAGTGCATC